>JAEWVL010000409.1 GCA_023396665.1 Spirochaetota bacterium | reverse complement strand
GTTGCCGCCGAACTTACCCATACCCTGCGCAGCCTGTCCAGCCACTGCACCCAAGGCTCCCGATGCGACACCAACCCACTGCTCGGCTCTCAATTTTGGATACTATCCAAATTTTAAGGGCACTTTCAAGATTAGGGAATTGTATTTTCAAAGAGCTTTAGATAAAATACGGTATTACACAACATAAGCGCCGGTTGCAGATAGATTATTGCATTCTCTTTTGTATGTCAACAAGGAATATCTGCAATTACTCCGGACAAACTATTCCTTTATTTTCCGGAGAGTATTTCACTCAATCGCTTTTGTTCGGCTTTCGTCAGTTCATCGTACAATTGTAAGCGCGCCCAGCGAGGGCGGTGTGTCGATCAGGATGAAGTCGAAGTCTGCAAAATGAGATTGTGTAAGGATATCCCGGAGGCGCGTGTAACCGTCTATCTCGCCGAGCAGCATCTTCTCGACATGCGCGAGCTTTGCGCTGCCAGAAAGTATTGAAAGCGCGGGCGAATAGGGCACAAGCGTGAACGAATCGCCGCAGTAGGCCTCGTAGAGCCCCGGCGCGCTCAGCTCGCTTAAGCCCTTGGTGAGGTTGCCCTGGGGATCCGAGTCGACAAGCAGCGTCTTCTTTCCCTGTAACGACAGATACACCCCGATCTCGCGGCTAATCGTCGTTTTTCCCACGCCGCCTTTCTGGTTTGAGATGGTGATGATTCGGGGCATTGAAGGGGCTCCTTACACTTTTTTTAAGTAATTCGTTCACAATGTCGATACATTATATTAATATAACGAACAATGTTAACAAAAATATTCTTGATTAAACTATTTTTTCATGTAATTTAGGTACACTTCAGCATGAAACGTGGTAATATTATGAACTTTGGTGATAAGATAAATCAGTTACGAAACGAGAAGAAACTCTCATTGGACAAGCTTGCAGCAGATATTGATGTTGCGCGAAGCATTCTGTGGAAATACGAAAAAGGACAAGCTGTACCTTCTGCTGAGGTTCTAAAAAGAATTGCCTCTTTCTTTGGCGTTTCCGCAGACTACCTCCTTTTCGATATCACAGAAAAAGAAAACATTACCAAGATTACTGATAAAAACTTATTGAAGCAATTTGAAGAGATCGACAAGATGCCGGAAGATAAACGGTTATTAATTAAACGCTTTCTTGATATGGCTATTAACGAAGACAAAATCAAAAAGATGGTTTCATAACATGAGCACTCTTACAGAAATTGAATCCGCAATTCAAAACCTGTCTCCCAACGAATTAAGTGAATTCCGCGGTTGGTTTGCCGACTATAACATGAAAGCCTGGGACAATCAGCTTTTAGGGGATATTCACAACGGAAGACTGGATATGCTGGCACAAGAGGCTCTTGATGAGTTCTCATCCGGTGCCTGCACAGAAATATGAAGCACTTCACAACGAGCAAATATTGGCGTCATTATCACTCGTTGACTCGTGAAATACAATTGCTTGCCGACAAGAACTTTCAACTACTCAAAAAAGACCCGCGACATCCCTCTCTTCACTTTAAGCAAATCGGTCGATTTTATTCAGTCCGGGTTGGGCTTGATCATCGCGCACTTGGAGTAGAACCCTCTGACAAAAACGGTGTTCTCTGGTTCTGGATTGGAGATCACAACCAATATGAAAAACTTTTAAAAACTTCTCAGTAACTACAGCAAAACCGGCACTCCCGCCGGTTTTGCCATCAATCCCACCCCTCCGAACATCGATTGTGGTAGGACTGCCGGTTACCCGACAGCCCCCACGCAGATCCCGGCGTGCAGAATTACCGCACCGGGCTCTTCAGAAATACTCGCTTACGCATAAGCACAGTCAACTCATCAGCCGTACGCCCTGTACGGTTTCAACAGCCCAAACACTTGAATCATTTCAAGAAATCCTTTCCAGTTGTAACTGCGTCTCTGACTTCGACGGTTAAGCCACTTGTACAACATCTTCACCGTGCTCGAAAAGAAGTGTTTGACGCTCTCTGAATTACCTTTTATTCCAAAGTAGTTGTAATATCCTCTCAACTTGCTGTTGAGTTTGTCTATTATCTCCCTTGTCTTCAAAAAGCGGTTTTCTATGCACCACAGCTTCACATTTTGCAGTGAGAGCCTCAGTTTCTTTCGCGCTGTTCTTATACGAATAAATCTTTTTCGCATCTTTGCAACCCGAAATTCAAAACCGAGAAAATCAAACGATTCGCCTTTGCGTCTTGCGAAGTATACAATGTTTGTCTTTTCCGGTGCGAGTTCAAGAGAAAACTTTCCAAGGCGTTTGCCAAGCACATTGTAAAAGCATTGTGCATCAGTCCTGTTCTCGAAGGCACATACAAAATCATCCGCATACACGCACATGAAGGCTTTTCCGCGACAGCTTTTCTTGAAGGATTTCTCGAACCACAGACAAATCACATAATGCATGTAGATGTTCGCAAGTACCGGCGAGATGACCCCGCCCTGTGGTGTGCCGGTAAGCGAATGAAAGACCTTTCCATCTGTATCGAGCACTCCGGCTTTGAGCCACTTGTCGATAAGCCGGATAAAGGCTTTGTCATCCACTCTCTGTTCCAGCATTTTGAGCAGCCAGTCGTGATCGATCGCGTCAAAATATCCCTTGATATCAGCCTCTACTACAAAATTGTATTCATGGCTTTGAAGAGTTTCTTTCAGTGCTACGACCGCGTCCTTTGCGCCGCGGTTCTTGCGATAGCCGAACATACTGTCATGAAAATCCTGCTCGAAGATCGTCTGTAACAGTACCATTGCCGCATACTGCACCAGTTTGTCTTCAATGACCGGTATGCCGAGCGGTCGCATCTTTCCATTTGCTTTTGGAATGTACTGCCGCCGTACCAGTTTTGCACGATACCTTTTCTCTTTCAGCACTATTACCAGATTGTCGATATTCTCTTCAATATGTTGATCGTACTCCTGATAGCAGACTTCATCCACCCCGCTTGCCGCGTGTTTGTTAAGCCTGCTCCATGAATACAACAGAAGCTCTTTGTCGATCATTCCATACAGATTCTGAAAGCGGTATGACTTATCTTTCTGTGCCTTTGTTGCTATTGCTTCCAGTGAGGTTTGCACCAATTTCTCCAGCCCTGCCTTTTGTCCGGTTGATGTTTCCTTTGGAAACTGCGTATTTCCGTCAGTCCCTTCCCCTCGCAATGCTGACGCATCGCATGTGATCGGCGTTACCGTCTCTGAGTACTACGAACTGATCTGACTCCCCGCCGTTTGTCGGTCAGCCTTTTTGTATGCGGCTTTCCTACCTTTTTTTAAGGAAACGACGAGGCCTCCCAGGTTGCTATTTTCATCTTTTCATACATGCCACGTCCTTGCGACCCCGACGAATGCCCGGTATCTCGCCGTAACGATACCTGCCTGTTGACTTCCACCATTGCGAGAGTGTCGTCATTCGTTTTCCCAAACGTTTAACGGAGCTGATGTGGCTTCAGAAAGTGCGTTCTCTCTTGTGGCCTGCATGATTCTCTGTGTACGCTTCAATACGATTGTTCGGTGATGCCGATACATCTTATCCGACTTCCTCTTCAACAAGTGTTCTGCATTTTTTCTGTATTCGCAGACGATCTGTTCTTCGCCCCGCACTTCGTGTCGTCTGTTACGAAGTCAGGTTGGATGTTTATTCTCCGGTCATCCGTCGTTCCGGCATTTTCCCTACAGACTGTGCATAACAATTGTCTCTTGAGTTTTACCTCCGTTCATACTGCAACACTCGATACCGGTGGATGGCTAATCTTTTCCGGATGGGGACTTGCACCCCACAAGATGAAAACGCCTTAGCCTGGCGCACCGCAATTGACGTTAGGTGTTCGCCCCCTTGCCCTGTCATATAAAATAGTACCGTATGGGCACATTGCAGATTTTGTTCGCACGGCTCACAAAATCCGCAACGTCACCTAACTTATCCATTGCGACGATATTCGGCGAAATTCTGCATTGTTTGTCGCGGCACTCACAAAAGCATTTTATCCTGTAAATACGCAGAACCGCTTCGGATACCACTCTCCATCGATGCAATTCTACAAGTGGTCTTGTTCGGCATAATCTTGCAAACCC
>JAEWVL010000090.1 GCA_023396665.1 Spirochaetota bacterium | reverse complement strand
GCGGTAGAAATGGTCAAAATCGTACTGTCGTCTGTCGTTGACGTAGAGTTCACAGTAACGCGAAATGACTTCGACAATTCTGCACTCGAAATCACGGCCGACCTGCTCATAGCGTTTCACGTACTCATGCATCTGTTTTATCTGCCAGATGCAATATTCCTCGACATCTTCTTCGGGAACGTCGTTGAATTGGGTGATGTGAACAAAGTCATCGATAAAAAGCATAGCTGTTTCTATGGCTTTTTCCTGAATGACCATATTGTCGTGGTAACCGATCGAGTCGGCGTCATCGAGAGCGAACTTGAAGCGGACCCGAAATCCCTCGACGAGCGTCTTTCCCTCTTTTTTATCGCGAGCCGCCTTGAGCCCTTCGTCGATTTTATCTATCTCGTGAACATACAGTTCTTCGATGCCGCTGTTGAGTATGGACCGCGGTGATGCGGGAGCTAGTGCTGCCATCTGAGTCTCCTTCGTTTCCCAATTGTAGAAAGCGGCGCAGAAAATACCGCCTTGCCTTCTTTATGACCCGCCGTGACAAAGATACGGAGTTTTATGAACAAAATAAAGAAATCATCCAGCATTTTACAGCGGGTTCATGCCGTAAATGTTTGCTGACAATTTTATTATCGGTTTTCCGGCCTGTCAACATATTTCAATGTTCATAAATAAAAAGAAAGAAATGAAAAATAAGCCCGTTTGTGCTTTTGCCCTAAATGCGCCATGAAACAGCAAAAAAGGGAAAATGGGTGTTAAAATCTTTTACAAACAAAGGGGGAAATGACTATGGTGGTAAAAATAAACCCGTTGGAGCGTTGTGTTGATGGATCATTTCTCTGCCTTTGCGCAGCGGCATATTCCCGGAATAGAAGGCCGTATCGAGGCCTTCTTTGAGCGCTGTATCCACAATTCGGTCTCAGCGGTGCAGAAAAACACCTACGAGGCCTATTCCCGCTTTACTCTTCGACCGGGCAAAAGAATTCGTCCGCTAGTGATGCTGATCTCTTGTGTTTCCTTCGATCACGCTGTCGATGACACGGCATTGCAGCTTGCGGCTCTCATCGAAATAATGCATGCGACACTTCTGGTGCATGATGACATAATCGACTGTGCCGATATGCGCAGGGGCGCGCCCTCGCTTCACCGTATTTTTGACAATGAGCGGCCGGGGCCGGGAAATGCTGCAGGAGAGTATCTGGCGCTGATAGCCGCCGATCTTGTGGTGTTCGAGTGCATCGAAGAGGCCCTGCGCAGCGAACTGCCCCGTTCTCTGCTGTGTGAATTCGCCGCATGTTATCGTCAGACTAATCTCGGACAGCTTCTTGATATCGCCCATGAAGGGGCTTTTTTCGGTGACGAGAACGTTCCCGCGATGGTGATGAAATACAAGACGGCGTCCTATACTGTCGTCTATCCGTTTCTGATGGGCTGTTCACTGGCGGGAAAGTTGGATGCGCAGCTTTACTCGCTGATTGCGAAGGCGATGTATCCTCTCGGGGAGAATTTTCAGCTGCGTGACGATTATCTCGGGGTCTTTTCCTCACAGCAGATAACCGGTAAGAGTGCGAATGATCTTGTTTTTTCAAAATATACCGCTTTGATCCATAATGCATGGCTTATGAGCGATGAAAAGCGGCTTTTTCAGGAACTGTTTCTGTCAAAGAATAAAAGTTCCTCGGATATACAACAGCTGATGCAGATGATCATGTCCAGCGGAGCGCTTGACAGACTTCGCGATAGAATGAAAGAGAATCTAAACTGTTTCCGCAATGCGCTCGTCGCATTGCCGCTGAAAGCTGAAAATATCGATTTGCTCTGTTCGCTGGGGGATACCGTTTCCACCCTGTCCCGGGAGAATATTTTGCCGTAATAATGGTGTCGTATAGTAAAAGGAGAATGCCGTGAACGTGTATGAAAACGTGCTTGAATTGGTCGGACACACACCGCTTGTCCGTGTTAACGGAATAAACAAAGGGGGCTGTACCGTCCTTGCGAAACTGGAATATCTTAATCCCGGTGCATCGGTAAAAGACCGGCCGGCGCTGAAGATGATAGAAGAGGGGATGCGAACCGGCAGAATAACTGAAAAAACGACGATTATCGAACCGACATCGGGTAATACCGGTATAGGGCTTGCACTTGTCTGCGCCGTCAAAGGGCTTCGTCTCGTGATCGTGATGCCCGAATCGATGTCCCTTGAGCGTCGAAAAGTTATTGCCGCTTACGGCGCTCAGCTTGTTTTGACTCCCGCTTCAGAGGGAATGGCCGGAGCCGTAGCGAAGGCCGAATCCCTGTCGCATTCCATCGCAGACTCTTTTGTGCCCGGCCAGTTTGTGAATCCCGCAAATCCCGAATCGCATAAAAACACCACGGCTCCGGAGATATGGAACGATACCGCGGGCGAAATCGATATTCTCGTTTGCGGTGTGGGAACCGGCGGTACCATCAGCGGAAATGGTACTTACCTGAAAAAAAAGAAGAGTTCTGTGCAGATTATTGCAGTCGAAGCCGATAAATCCACGCTGCTTTCGGGGGGAACGCATTTGCCGCACAAGATACAGGGTATAGGGGCCAATTTTATTCCCGATGTGTGTGACCGATCGTTGATAGATCGCTACGTACAGGTGTCAGAAGATGAGGCCAGGGAAACGGCTCGAATGATGGCCAGGGAGGAGGGTATCTTCTCCGGATATTCTTCGGGGGCCGCTATGGCGGCCGCATTGCGCATATCGGGCGAAGAGCAGGGAAAGACAATCGTCGTGATTCTTCCTTCGGGCGGGGATCGCTACTTGTCGACGGATTTGTATGAGGAATAATGTATGAACGAATATAATGAGAGTAAAACCGGTTTTATTCATGATGTGGTTGAGAAGCTTTCAACGGAGGAACTGCTTCGTCACATGTATCACCAGGGTGTCGAATCTGTTGCGATGCCCTCGGTAAGCGATCTTGAGGCCATTGTTGAAAAACTGCGCTCTGTCCTTTTTCCGGGTTACTTCGGCACCGTATCGATGCGGAGTTCCTCCATGCACTATTATATCGGAGCGATGCTCGATGAATTGTTCTGTCAGCTGGCCGAGCAGCTCATGCGGGGATATTGCTTTGACTGTTCCGCTGAAACTCCAAAAAGCTGTAAAAACTGTGAAGCGATCGCATATGGGCAGGCAAAGGATTTTATTGAAAAGCTTCCATCCATCCGGCATAAGCTGGCGCTCGATGCCCGTGCGGGATACGAAGGTGATCCGGCCTCGCGAAGTGTTGGTGAGGTCATCTACTGCTATCCAAGCATGCGGGCGTTGACAAATCATCGCATTGCGCACGAGCTCTTTGCCGTGGGGGTGCCCCTGATTCCGCGAATTATCTCAGAACTTGCTCACTCGGAAACCGGCATTGACATACATCCCGGTGCCCGAATAGGCGAGCGCTTTTTTATCGATCACGGCACGGGCGTCGTTATCGGTGAGACCTGCGTAATTGGAGATAATGTGCGCATCTACCAGGGGGTGACGCTCGGGGCGAAGAGTTTTCCTCTTGATGACGAGGGTAATCCGATTAAAGGTATAGACCGGCACCCCAAGGTGGGGAACAATGTTGTGATTTACTCGGGGGCGACCATCCTGGGCAATATAAGCATCGGAGAGGGTGCTCAGATCGGCGGTAACGTGTGGATTACACGCGATGTTCCGGCGGGAGAAAAGGTGCGTGCCTCGTTTTGAGATGCTGTGTTGAAAAGGGTATATGAAAGGGTGTCAGATGTATTCGTTGATGTCGATGACGGGCGAGAGGCTTTCAATTATCTGTTCCACTGGAATGACAAAAAAGGTGTTGGTGGGGTTTCTCTGCGGGTGAAAGACCAACAGGTTTATTCCTATCACTTTTCCTCTGGTGTCAATAAGCGGGCCTCCGTTATTGCCGTTGTTGATCATTGATGTGGTCTCGATAAAAAGAGCGGTTGATGCGGGAGAGTAATTTTTTTTGATAACACCCGGTTCCATGACCGTGCCGTTGCCCGCCGGATTTCCGAGAGCTATCGATATTGTTCCCGATTTCAGCGATTTATATTTCGCCAGGGTTATTTTGGGTGTGTTTTCGACCTCGATTTTGAGCAGTGCGATTTTGTTTTTCGCGTCGTAGACAATCACTCTTGCTTCATGAATGTTGTCGAGGTAACGGACGGTCAGTATCTTCTTATATGCGGGAAAGCTCGTTGTCGTGACTACGTGACCGTATTGCGACACAAAGAATCCGCTGCCATAGACCCGTCTGTTTTCTTCTTCGATAGAAACAACCGATGATGAGCACTGCTCGACAAGCTTTTGCAGGTGCAGTTCATCCTCCCAAAGCGTATTCCTCTCCAGACCGGCCCGTATTCTCGGTTCCACATAATAATGGTAGAGAATAATATTATTTGCCGTCAAAAGAATAAGGGTGATGATGCAGTTCATTATCGTTTTCTTCATTTATATTGTTCCATTTGATAGCGAAAGCTGGCAATCATTAGAACAATATCCCGCTTCATGGTCAAACGAATAATTATCACGTTTTACTCTTTGTTGACGGCTATTGGCCGGATTTATCATTTGAAAACTATTGACAAAACTCGGGCCTGATAATAGTTTGACGCTCAGAGAGTTCTGCGTGTTGTCGGCGTCAGGCTCGATTCGGGGTGTGGCGCAGTCCGGTAGCGCATCTGGTTTGGGACCAGA
>JAEWVL010000334.1 GCA_023396665.1 Spirochaetota bacterium | reverse complement strand
GTGCGAAAGAATCCGCAAAAACCAGCTCCTGCCGGGCTTCGACAAAATCATATGGAACTGGATCGATACTGATGCGGTGAACCTGGTTATAGTATTTGTTGCAGATTCCGCCGAAGGGGAATGATTTCCCCTCGATCTGTATCGTGTGTATGAGACATTTCCGGTCACAGTGTTCCTTTGTTCCGGGACAATTGAAACTTTTTCCGTATGACACTTCACGGTTTGCGAGTACGGCAAGATCGAATTCCCCCGCATGCAGCAGACCCGACTCAATGCGATGCTGTGTTTCAAGCGCGACACCGAAGGCTCCCATTAGACCCGGATCAGGGGGAACGATGATCGGTTTGTCCAGGAGTACTGCCATGGCCAGGGGAACGGCCTTGTTATAGCAGACCCCCCCCTGCATGAAAATCCGTTCTCCGGTCTTGCGGGATCCCCGCACCCGGTTGTTATAGTTCATGCAGATCGAGTAGACAAGACCTGCAACGATATTTTCACGATTGATCTCGTGTGAGGCGTTACGGATGTCGGAACCGATAAAAGCCGCGCATTGATCGTTGAAATTGGGAGGCGCATCCCCCCGTTGTGCGATAGTCTCGATGTCGAGTACGTCAATACCGAGAGTCTCTTTCGCGGCTTCTTCGAGAAACGAACCGGTACCGGCCGAGCAGGCCTCGTTCATTGCGTAGTCACAGGGAACGCCGTTCATCAGGTAGGTGTATTTTGCGTCCTGTCCGCCGATCTCGAGAATGGTGTCCACCTTGTCGTCGTAAAATGCGGCACCCGTCGCATGAGCGATTATTTCATTGATGATCGCGTCACTTTGTGCGTGCAGACCGGCGATATGTCTTCCCGATCCGGTTACACCGAGGCCGCTGATTTTCACACTGGTCGTACCGAGCTCATCGAGTATGGCTCGGTAACAGTTTCGCGAGGCTTCTATCGGGTTGCCGTTGGTGCGCAGATACACCGAGGCGAGTACCGCCTTGTCAGAAGAACGAACTAGCGCCGCTTTGGTCGTTGTGGAGCCGACATCAAGACCGAGAACTGTAAGGTCGCCGTCTTGAGCCTTGCTCTTGTGAGAGCTGCGAAAGGTAACAAGCGATTCGGCGGAACGAATCGGCGCCAGTGAAGAGAAAGATCTTGCCGGTGAGCCGATCTCCACTGACTGCGGAGAAATTACTCTTTCTTTCATTGCGTGCAGAGCCGCACCAAGCGCTTCAAAAAAGTCAGCCTCTTCGGGAATAAACGCTCCGGGAATTTTCTCCTTGATACGGTCGATAACGCATCCGATTTTTGTCATGCCGCCGACAAGCATGACCCGCTTTGAGGGAAGCGCCGCAAAAAGGTCCGCGACCTTCTCCGCTATCATGTCAGCCAGACCCGCTGTGACATTTTCGCGGGGTATACCCTTGTTCAGGGCATGGGTACAGTCACTTTTGCAGAAGACGCTGCATCTGCCGGAGACGCGGTAGGGCTCGGCTTCTTTTGCGATGGAAACGGCTTCTTCGATGCCAAGGTTCATTCTTCGAATCTGCTGTAAAAAAAACTCTCCGGTGCCGGAGGCGCACTTGTTTCCGGTTTTGACGCCGATGACCGCAGCGTCTTTATTCGTCTGGTATAGTACGAAGTTCTCGCTGCCGAGACTAACAACCGCGTCGACCGCCTCCGCATCGGAATCGGTACATAAGGAGAGGGCGAGTTCAACCGCTCGGGGCTCGGTTATTGCGGCTATATTCAGAATGTTTTTGAATTTTCTTCCCGTGACAGCAGCGTAATTGTAATCGTTGATGCTGTATTCGGAAAAAACCTTGGCAAGCGTCCCCCTTATATCGCATTCATGGGGTATCGATTGCATATTTGTTATCTGCGGTGTATCCCTGCCGGAGATTGTGGCGATTTTAATTGTAGAAGCTCCAATGCAAATGCCAATTGCATTTTCCACTGATGAATCAAGCATTGCTTACCTCGGGGTAAAATTTACGTTGTGTTCCGGGCAGAAAACAAATGCCGCCCGCTGAAAATTGCAGTTTAAGACGTATCGTATCATCAAGCGTCAGCTCTCTTTATAAATGCCGCAGATCAGTTCAGATTGAAACGTGACAAAGAATTGCTGTCGTAATAGCCTGAGTAATCACCCATGCTTGCCGGAACGAACCGGTCAACATGCATTGAGCGCAAAATAGAATAGTTTGAGTAATTCAGGAAAAGATTTTTCAGTGTTTCTCTTTCGGCCGGTGTGAGGTCCCGTGAAACGACGATCGGTTCAAAGGGCGTTTCCGGGGTATAGGCCAGCACGACGATTTCTCTTTTTTGATCTTCGTTGAGGTAGACGTCGATCGCTGAGTCGTACACAGCCCCGATCATCTGTTTTTTCAGAAATATATTGGTGACAACACTGTCATGTGATTTCAGAAATAGAGTTTTATAGTCTTCGGATTCACTCAGACCGTTTTTGGTCAGAAAACAGGAGGGGTAGATGTATCCCGCCTGGGAAGTGCGGTCAACGAAGGCGATATTTTTTCCGGAACCCTTTATATCGGATATTGAGAGGATACCCGAATCCCGATACGTTATGATCGCCGTTCTGAAGCGTGAGCGACCCTGTTTTTCAGGCCGTACAATCACGTCTGCGTTCAGGGTTCCTTTTTCCCGCATATAGGCAAACGTGCTGATCCATGCAGCGTCGATTTGCTTGGATTGTATAGCCTGAACGAGTTGCGATGTTGTATTGAAAATAACCGATTTGACGACGATATCTTCGCTGGTTGAGAGCGTCTTGAAAAACTTGTTATACTTCGCGCTCATCGCACTGCTCGCAGTTGTCGTCACATAGCCGATACGGTAGATTTTGTCCTCTGCAAAAAGCGAAGTTGTAAGCATCAGCAACAAAGCAAGAGCGCTTGCGATAAGTATGCGTTTTGACATGTCAGATCACCTCAAAATAACTGCATTGATCCCATTAATCAGCAGGCGAAATGCGTGTAAATGATTTTTTATCTTGACGCATCGCCACGGTAAAAACTCAATTTTTACTGCAGGGAATCCTGAATAAGCGGCAGCGGCAAGAGTGTTTCTTCGTTTTTCATTGAAATTATTCGGGCTGCAGGCTGTCTGTATATTATTTTAGATTTCGGGCAACACAGTCAACGCAGATAAAGTCAAACAGTGGAGAAGTGACGGGTATGCATATACAGATCGATCATCCTCTTTTGCGGCAGAAATTGACGCAACTGAGGGATAAACGGACAACAACACGGGATTTCCGGTTTTGGGCCTCGGAGATAACCATGCTTATTGCCTACGAAGCCCTGAAACATGTTGAGTTGGATGATTATACTGTTGAAACACCGATGGCTCCGTTTGTGGGAAAGAAATTGAAGAATGATGTGATATTCGTTCCCGTGCTTCGGGCAGGTGTCGGAATGCTGGAGGGAGTTTTGAATCTCGTTCCCGATGCGAGTGTCGCATTTGTCGGCATGTACCGCGATCCCGTCACAAAGAATCCGGTGACCTATTACGAAAAATTTCCCGACAAGACGGAAAATGCCGTCGCTTTCATTATTGATCCGATGCTTGCGACCGGCGGATCAATCGTAGCCACGATTGACCTGATTAAACAGCGTCCGATTAAAACCATCAAGGTCATATCAATCATTGCCGCTCCGGAAGGCTTGCAGCGTGTTTCCGAGGCTCATCCCGATGTTGAGATATATGTGGGAGCAGTTGACGATTATCTGGATGATCGCAAATACATTATTCCCGGTCTCGGTGATGCCGGCGATCGTCTTTTTGGTACAAAATGAGCGCTTCGCTTTTGTGCCGACTGCGTTTTGTTCCGGGTTACTGAAATGAGCCTGCTCTTTTCGATTAAACATTATGGTGTAATTTGAAATGCAAAATAATTTACTATCTTTCGTACGTTCAATTTTTACTTTACTGCTGTCTTTGCTTTTTTTGTCGGGTTTGGGTGCCTGCAAGAGCAGTGCTGAAGTCAGGGATACAGTTGAAACTGCTGATGCTGCCGAATCAGACGATGCCGATGAGCAGATTGATTTTGATGAAGAAGTCAAAAAGACCGGTCCGATTTCCGGTGATTGCGTCAACGGGCACGGTTATTATGTTTATGAGGACGGTTCCGCGTATAACGGCGAGTTCAAAAATGCAAGACGCAACGGTAAGGGGACTTTCAGGTATTCCGACAAGGGGCAGTACACCGGAGAATGGCTTTCAAATATGCGGCATGGTAACGGATTGATGCAGTATGGTGACGGCGGTAAATATTTCGGTGAGTGGAAAAATGACCGCAGGGACGGGGAGGGGATGATGCATTACCCGCAAGGCGATCGTTATTCCGGAACCTGGCGCAGGGATCAGAAATACGGCGAGGGTACCCTGAAAAAAGCAAACGGAGATCAGTATAGCGGACAATGGCTGGCCGATGCCATGCATGGAAAAGGCGTGTATCAATGGGCCGACGGTAAACGGTATGACGGAGAGTGGGCCGGTAATATGCGTAACGGCGAGGGGGTGATGACTTTCCCGGACGGAGAAGGGTATACGGGCTCGTGGCGAAACGACATGATGCATGGCAAGGGTGCCTATACAAATTCAAGCGGTGATGTTCATGACGGTTATTTTGTGAACAATCTGAAACACGGCAGTGGAAAGGTTCGCTATAAGAATGGTGATTTGTTCAGCGGACAATTCAAAGAGGGCAGGGTTTTCGGCTGGGGTATAGAGAAAAATATTGACGG
The DNA here is from genome assembly GCA_023396665.1 of Spirochaetota bacterium. GTDB lineage: Bacteria > Spirochaetota > UBA4802 > UBA4802 > JAFGJZ01 > JAEWVL01. Next base: position 6,498 of record JAEWVL010000334.1, on the reverse strand, counting down.
TTCTTCGTACGAAGGGCAGTGGGCCGATAATTATTTTAACGGAACAGGAACCTTTACTTTTCAAAACGGTTTTGTTTACAAAGGGCAGTTTGTGAACAGCAGAAAACAGGGCAAGGGCACTCTCGTTGACAGAGAGGGAAAAGTTCTGTATAAGGGTGAATGGCTGGATGATCGTCCAATCGAACCTGAATATGAGATGATCCTGATCGCTACCGATGAAAAGCGAATGGCAAAAGAGCAGAAACGACTCGAAAAAGAAGAGAAAAAGAAAGCGAAAAAAGAGGCGAAACAAAAGGAAAAAGATGCCGGCAAAGACAGCGATGATAACAAAGCCAGTACAGACAACAAAGACAACAAAGACAACAAAGATGACAAAGATGACAAAGATAGCAAAGATGATATTGTTGAAAAAGCCGGCAAAGACAGTAAAGAAGCGGTATCCCGAAACCAAAATGACTCAAAAGAAGAAGTTGCTGATGGGAGTAAAACGTCGCGTTAATGGAGATCGGAGAGCAGACTCGCATGGAATCAGTTTCTGATTAATCGTCATTGTCGCTGTGACTTGCGGCTATTTACGCAAAATATCTGACAGTCTCTGACACCATCTACGTCAAGGCTATATGATATAAGGTATACTCCCCGCTTAATCCTTTAAAAATCTTTTTTGCTTTCGTAACCTTCTTCGCGTAATGCGATATGACACGCTTGCTTTCCTTGTTATCAAAAATAGTCTCCGATAAAAATACCTCATTGGGATTCGCCGCCGATTGAATTCTTGCCGCCAGATTCACCGTACTTCCGAAATAGTCCAGTTTTCCGTTCAGAGTGACGATAATTGTCGTTCCTGAATGAAGTCCAATTTTTATCTCAATTTTTTCCTTATCAGGTTTTTGTCTGTAATAATCAATTAGTGTTTTTTGCGCTTCCAGCGAGGCTCGTAACCCATCAATCTGATCTGTAAATACTCCCATAACGGCATCACCGATGGTTTTAACGGGAACTCCATTGTTTTTCTTTATCACATCGAATAATATCCTGAAATGGTCTCTCACCAGCTGAAATGCCTTTGAATCACCCAGATCAGTATACATCTGTGTCGATCCCTTTATATCCGTAAACAAAACAGTTGCTTTCATCAGTTCAAGACTTTGATCGGGTAACAGAACTTCATCACCAAACAGTTCCCGGTAAACCGGATTCTGTATGATATCAACCCCTTTAATAGAAAATTGATTTTGCCAACTGAACATTTTGCTGGTCATTAATTCGTTCATTACTGTTTTCATGTATTGTTCTTTTAATTCCGTTGCCGTTCTTCTGATCTCCGGATGAACAGAGAAAAATATTTCAATGTTATCGTCGATTCTGTTATTGAAATTAACTTTGCAATTATCGCAATAATTGGTACTTGTCGCTTGATGAATTGAAAGTGTTTCATTGGCAATGCCGCCGCAATGCGGACAGTGATATTCCCATTCCATGACAAAAATCCCCTCATGCAAACCCCGAATGAACAGTTCCAGCAATTCCTTTCTGTTTACTTTCCACTGTTCGGCTAATGCATAAACATCGATATGAAACAGGCCGGGCTCGTCACTGGTTTCAATATACTTCACTAAACTGGCAACAGTATTCCGGTCACCATCATATTTAAACTGTTTCTCCAAATCTTTCATTGAGTATCTCCCTTGTTCAGTCGTTTTGGTATCACTCACGAGCAAAGACTAAGCGTCAATATGGTCTTAGCAGAAAATATCACCTAACGCAAACAGCTTGCTGATTTTCTGATGTGCTTTACGTATGATATATATGAATGCCTTTGATAACCATAGCATCGATAATTTTTCTCAAATTTTTGTTCTTCTCTTTCCGATCAGTGTTTTTGCCTCAGGTAATGTCGCTTTTATTTCTGATCCTGACTCAATTCATCAAAAGCGCTTGACTTCATTACACTGTAGTGCTATAGTTTGTGCAGCCTTGAACGTTATTTACTTCTCCGGTTCATTCGCCATCCAGAGGCTTGTTCTTCAGCCATTGCACCAGCCATTGCACCAGCCATTGCACCAGCCATTGCTCCCGTGTTAACAGCAGCGTGCGGGATCTCCCTGTCCTTAACTGATGTGTATTTTTGCAGTCTCTTCACTCATTTTCCCGTGCGCCAAAAGACAGGTTCTGTAGCGCCTATCCCCCCGTATCATTTGCCTGTCCCCGATACTGATATTGTTACGCCTGATCAGGGTTTGTTCTTTGGACTCATATAGCCTGTTAATTTTACACCATATGGAGGGACGAAATGATTGCCAATGATCTTCTCAAAAATCAGCAGGGCGGAATGTATTTTGCAGCGGAGAACAGCAGTATCAAGCAATGCGTTGCCGAGATGGTCGAAAAACATGTCGGTGCGCTGATCGTACTCGATCAAAACCGGAATCTGCAGGGAATAATTTCCGAACGGGATATTCTAAGACTCATTAATGAAGATGAGAACTGCAAATTCGTTCATACTGCGGTCAAAGACGTCATGACTCCCAAGGCAAAACTCATTAGCGCCCAGACGACAGAGGGTCTCGCTGACGTTATGGATAAGATGAACAGATACTCCATTCGCCATATCGTGATTCTTGAGGGAGAGCGGTATGTCGGACTCGGTTCGATTCGGGATGTTGTCAGAATGCTGCTGGACGGCGCCCTGGCCGAAAACAAGCAGTTGATGGATTACGTCTATAATTCGAGTCTCTAAAAAAACATTCTTTGCCAGAGGTTTTCGGAGCGGTGTAAACTGTGTGTGAATGAATTGTGACCGTCCGAGTGCCTCGGCCGCAAGAGGAGGTCGTATGTCTGAACAGGCAGCGTGTGATTGTGCGCACACTAGCGAGGGGGAACTGCTCGAAAGGCTGGATGCTATTCTTGATGATTACAGAGATCAGCCGGGTGCGCTGATTCCTGTGCTGCAGATCACCCAGAAGATGTTCGGTTACCTTCCGCAGCAGGCCCTGAAAAAAATCAGTCTCTCACTCGACAAACCCTACAGCGAAGTGGCTGGTGTGGTCGGTTTCTATTCTTTTTTCTCCACTGTTCCCAGAGGAAAATATCTTATTCGAGTCTGTCTGGGGACTGCCTGTTATGTACGGGGCGGAAAAGAGGTTCTTTCCGCGATTAAAAACTGTCTCGGAATTGATGTCGGCGAAACCACTGCCGATCGCGTATTTTCGCTTGAAATCGGACGCTGTTTCGGAGCCTGCGGACTGGCTCCGGTTATAATGGTGAATGATATAGTGCATCAGCGCGTGAAACCGGCCAGAGTTTCTGAAATTATCGATCTATACAAAAAGGAGTACAATCCCGCAGCGGAGGAAAACCATGACAAAGATCAAAAACGGTGAAGATCTGGCCTTGCTCCGTGAACAATTTTCTGCGGGTGTGCGCGATGCGGATTGCTCAAAAATAGTTCTTGTGTGCGGCGGGGGCGGGTGCATCGCATCCGGATCGCTGAAGGTAAAAGCGGCTTTCGAAGAAGAACTGCTTCGCAACAATCTCGGTGCAAGCGTTAAGCTTGTCGAAACCGGTTGCATGGGGCCCTGTGTAAAGGGACCGGTTGTGCTCATCGCTCCCGAGCAGACATTCTACCAGAATGTCTCTGTTGACGATGTCAAAGAGATTGTCGTGACTGACATCATCGGCGGCAGGGTACTGGAGCGGCTTATCCATCATGATCTCACCACGGCCGAAGCCTTACCGCTGCAAATGGATATCCCTTTCTTTAAAAAACAGACCAGGATTGTACTGCGAAATTGCGGAATAATCGATCCGCAGAAAATCGAAGACTACATCGCGCGAGACGGATATAAGGCCCTGGCCGCAGCGCTTGAATCTATGAGTCCCGAAGAACTGATCGACGAAGTGAAACGTTCCGGACTTCGCGGTCGAGGCGGAGCCGGTTTTCCCACCTGGAAAAAGTGGGCGATGACGCGTGAAACGAAAAGCGACAGCAAATACGTTCTGTGCAATGCCGACGAGGGTGACCCCGGCGCTTTCATGGACAGAAGCGTTCTGGAAGGCGATCCGCACAGCGTTATCGAAGGCATGGCTCTGGCGGCCTACGCGATCGGTGCTTCGCAGGGCTATGTGTATGTGCGGGCCGAATATCCCCTAGCGATAGAGCGGCTGCAGATCGCTCTTGATCAGGCTCGGCAGACGGGACTTCTCGGCACAGCTATTCTGGGCTCGTCTTTTTGCTTCGATCTTGAGATACGTATGGGCTCGGGAGCCTTTGTCTGCGGCGAGGAGACCGCTCTGATGGCATCAATAGAGGGCAGGCGTGGTGAACCAAGACCGCGTCCTCCTTTCCCCGCGCAATGCGGATTATGGAACAAACCGACTGTTCTGAATAATGTTGAGACCTATGCGAACATTGCCGCGATTTTGAATTTAGGGGCCGATTATTTTGCCACCATCGGCACAGCGCGAAGCATGGGAACAAAGGTGTTCGCACTTGCGGGCAATGTCAGAAACACGGGTCTTGTCGAAGTTCCCATCGGTACGCCCTTGGGCGAAATAATATACGATATCGGCGGGGGCATTCTCAATAACAAGGATTACAAGGCCGCGCAGATCGGCGGTCCCTCAGGCGGATGCATACCCAAAGAGCATCTGAATGTCCCGCTGGACTATGAATCCCTCAGTGAACTGGGGGCGATCATGGGATCGGGCGGGCTCATTGTCATGGACGAGGATGCCTGCATGGTCGATGTCGCGCGATTCTTCCTTGAATTCGTACAGGAAGAGTCTTGCGGAAAGTGTGTACCCTGTCGTGTGGGAACCAAACGCATGCTCGAAATTCTGAATGCTATATGCGAGGGCAGGGGCAAAATTGAAGATATCGACCATCTGATCGAACTGGGAACAAAAATCAGGGATACGGCACTGTGCGGTCTCGGACAGACCGCGCCGAATCCCGTACTGTCGACTATCCGCCACTTCAGACACGAGTACGAAGCGCACATACTCGACCGTCATTGTCAGGCGGGCGTATGTCCCGCACTTGTGCGCGCTCCCTGTCAGAGCGCATGTCCCGCCGGTGTCGATGTGCCGGGATTCGTGTCGCTTGTCGCCGAAAAGCGTTATGCGGAAGCCTTGTTTCTGCACCGCGAACGAAATCCTTTCGCGGCCGTTTGTGCGCGTGTGTGCTTTCACACCTGTGAAGACAAGTGCCGCAGGGCCTCGCTCGATGATCCCGTTTCCATACGCGGAATCAAAAGGTACATGGTCGAACAGGAGGTGACCATACAGAAACCGGAATCCGTTGAGAGCGAAGTCAACGCCGCGAAACGTATCGCGATTATCGGTGCGGGACCGGCTGGTTTGTCCTGTGCGTATTTTCTCACACGAATGGGATACAGACCGAAACTCTTTGAGGCTGAGCCTCGACCGGGCGGAATGCTTGTGCAGACCATCCCGGCCTACCGTCTGCCTCGAGAGACTCTCGCCCGCGAAGTCAGGATGATAGAGGGCATGGGTGCCGACATCATCACCGGCAGGCGTCTGGGCAGTGATTTTACTCTGGCCTCGCTGAAAGATGAGGGATACGAGGCGGTATTCATAGGTGTGGGTGCCCAGAAGGCAGTGCAACTCGGAATACCCGGTGAAAACGCCGACGCAGTGGTCGATGCCATAGAATTTCTGCGGCATTACAATTTGCGCGGTTCGGTAAAAGTCGGAAAAAAAGTGATCGTGATCGGGGGCGGAAACGCCGCGATCGACGCTGCGCGAACGGCGCTTCGTCTCGGCGCCGAATCGGTGACGGTGCTGTACCGGCGCACACGCGAGGAGATGCCGGCCTATGCGGAGGAGATTGAGGAGGCCCAGCAGGAAGGGGTTGTGCTTCAGTGTCTTACGGCGCCGCTTGAAGTGAAGGTAATTGATGGAGCGGTGAGCGCTCTTGTCTGCTGTCACATGCTGCTCGGAGAATTCGACCGTTCCGGTCGACGTCATCCCGAGGGTGAATCGGGAAGCAGCTTTACGATCCAGGCCGATCAGATCATCTGTGCGATCGGACAGCGTGTTGACACGGCCGTGTTCGAAGAAGTCTCACTGGATCTCACTCCTTCGAAAACTATTGCGGTGGACAGAAAAAGCGGTCAAAGCTCTGTTCCCTGGATATTCGCCGGCGGAGACGCGGTGAACGGACCGTCTTCGGTCATTGAGGCTGTAGCGGCCGGCGAACGAGCCGCAGCGGGAATCGACACCTGGCTCAGCGGTGAGGATCACGCTATCTGGAGAAAACAGAAACAGGTTAACACTTCCTATGATCCCGAGGCCGATCCCGTACCCTATCCGCGTGAGAAAATGCATCTGATAGCCGCGGACAGGCGCAGAAGCAATTTTGACGAAGTAGAAATGCCGTGGAATGAGGCGGTTGCAGTTCGTCAGGCGAAACGATGTCTGAGATGTGATTATGGCAAATGAGGTGCGTCGTGAACAAGGCACTCATCTTGCGGG
>JAEWVL010000328.1 GCA_023396665.1 Spirochaetota bacterium | reverse complement strand
CACTCCGGCAAACTTGTCTTCGGCGGGGGGATAACAGTCTTTCACCACAAAAGCGATGAAGTTTTCGAAAAGCAGGTGTCCATTATCGATATCAAAGGGGGAGTGTCCCTGCTGCACCGCGGCCATGACACCGAGCTGGAGATGGTCTTGTATCCCAAATTTATTATACCCGATGGAAGCTGGAGCAAGGGCGAAACGATGGATGCATCATTTTTTAAACTGAAATACACCTACGTACACCGCAATGACTTCAGATTTTACACAAGGATTGATTCGGGCGATTACTATCTTTATGATAACAGAGAGAAAATATCGCAGTATTACGGATCATTTGTGCTCGCCGCAGGCACGCATTACGATTTTCACCGCGCATTCGGCCTGGGCGATTTGCGCTTTACCGGCGAAATCGGCAAAAAAATCAATCTTGAAAAATCAATCGATGATAACATATACGGCATTGCCAATGGTCAGGGATTTTTGGGTCTGGATCTCGGCGGCGGAGGACTTTTCTCCGGCTATCATTCGACTTCAACGCTTATCAGCGCGGGTATCAGGGAACAGTTTAATCCCAATTTCTTTTTTGCACAGGATGTAATCGCTGAAATCGCCGGCTACAAGGCCCCGAGAAGTGAATTTTCCCTTCGGATCACCGGAGGATACTCTCTATGAAAAAGACACTACTCCTGCTCATCAGCGCACTGTTCCTGTTTGCCCCGCAACTGCGATCGCAGATTATTTCGCAGGAACACTATCTTGAAGCGAGCGAAGCCTATAAACGGGGGGATCGCGAGAACGCGAGTGAAGGTTTTGCCAAATCGGCACGCAGCGCCGACCGCGGCGGAGCGGTCGCCTATCACAATATGGGAAACAACTACGAACGCCGCGGCGATACGGCAAACGCTATCAAAAGTTACGAGGAAGCCGTACGAAGAAATCCCGATCAGATCGAGTCGATCGAACGTTGTGTATATCTGCACCACAGAAACGGAAACTGGCGGCAGGCCATTTATTACGGCGAGATGGGCGTCAAGGCGGATCCGCTCAACACAAGGATTCCTCCGCTGCTTCTTGACGCATACGACAAGCAACGTGCGGGAAAGAGATTTTACGCATATGACAGGGATCAAACCCTGTTTACGCAAGAGGACGCGGCAAAGTATCATTTCGATTTCGGGATAACGGGACGATCCAGCATTTCTTATAAAGGCGATTTTGATCTGCCGCTTGATCCAATCACCTATATCCCCTTTCATCTTTCGGGTCAGTGGAGACAATCACAAAAATACTCATTTCTTTTTCATGTCGAAAACCCCGATAACGGCGCGTTAATGGAAGAAACGGTTTTTCTGTCTGAACGGGTCGAATTTCTCCGCCATTACAGAAAGAGCGCTTTCGGCGGCGGCTTCTATCTGAATCATTATTATGACGACACATTCACCTCTAACAGAAAACAGCTGCATGATGTAAAAATCGGCATACTGTATCGCAATCAAAGCGACAAAGGCGATCTGTCTTTTTCCTGGTACCCGCGTTTTCTCCCCTCGGATATGGCACAGACGAAGGGACGCTCACTTGACGCGAACATGCTCGCGATCGATTATGTGATTGCATATAACACTCACTTCGATCTGATCACCGGTTTCGGCTGGCGGGAGTATGTATTTTACGATCACACGAAGTCCCTTTCCGATTACGAAGGCCTATGTGACATTACGGGAGGTCTCCGTTTCTTTTATAACGCCCGGTCAAATCACTCAATATCAGGCACCCTGACTAGCCGCAGTTACCTTCGCGACAGGGACAATTCACGTCCTTACGATTCTTTTAACGGTCAGGGCTTGATGGGAATTAACATGGCGAAGTGGTTCAAGGGAGACCCGTTGTCGGGTTACAGAAGCACTTCATACATATTCGCTTTTCGTTTTGATCACTTTATTCACTCAAAATTCGGTTTATACGAAACACTGCGCATTGAGGCGGTAACGCCGGGGCGCAAGACAAATGCGATTTCACTTGAAATTGGAGGGCGCGGGAATTTCTGATGACAACCAACGAACTTGACGAGCTATTGCAATTCATCAAAGACACGGCGCTGCATGCGGGAAGATACATTATCATGCCCGCATTTACCACCGGAAACATAAATGTATCCTACAAAAGCAACACTGATCTTCTGACCGACATAGACAAACAATGCGAGTTGTTCATCGTTAACGAGATACAGAAACGATATCCCGGGCACAGCATTGTTGCCGAAGAGGGAAGCGGCAGCGAGAACAACAGCGATTATGTATGGTTTATCGACCCGATAGACGGCACGAACAATTTTGCGCACGGGATACCCCACTTCGCTGTCTCTATCGCATTGTATTCCAAGAAAGGCGAAGCCATTGCGGCTTGCGTCTACGACCCCTGTGTAAACGAAGTGTTTTACGCCGCAAAGGATAAAGGCGCCTGGTGTAACGGCAAGCGCATTACCGTTTCAGACATGGAACATCTGGACCGGTCCATGGTTTTTACCGGATTTCCATATGAAAAAAACAATGCCACATATAACAATGTTGATCAGGCGGCTTTGATCATTCCGCAGGTTCAGGCCTTCAGACGCTTCGGTGCTGCATCACTCGACCTTTGTTCCGTTGCAGTCGGCCGTTGCGAGGCGTACTGGGAACCCTTTCTCAAGCCGTGGGATATGGCTGCGGGTATGCTTATTTTGAGAGAGGCCGGAGGAACAGTGAGCGACTACCGCGGGAACCCGACCGGCCCTTTTACACGGGAATGTGTCGCGAGCAACGGCTCGGTTCACAATCAAATACTCGCGCTTCTTCAGAGATCCACAGCTGAATATCCAAATGATCGCTGATTTTACCTGTGCGGCGATTTCGATGGCAAATATCCCCCCGCATTGTTTGAAAAGGAAAGGTTCTCTTTTACATTTATTCTGAGAATAT
>JAEWVL010000266.1 GCA_023396665.1 Spirochaetota bacterium | reverse complement strand
TTTTTAACATCATGTGTGTAACCTCGTTTTTTTCCTTGCAGGGATATCGCCATATTGTGGCGATAAAAACGAGGTTACAACTCTTTATCCTGTTTTTGTTTAAAATAGTATTCTAAATCTGGGTATTTACATTTTGCTTACAATTATTTCCTGTGGAGACGTCAGAGAGGTTCGAATAATCTGCACCGGTATCGGTATGCTTCGTTTTCATTGTTTTTTACAGAACCTGGAGTCGAGAAGACAGATAAGCAGAAAATAGCGGTGCTCTACAGCGGATTTTCCACTGCATACCGCATACAAAAGGAACCGTTCTTGAGCGATTCCTTTTGTATGCAGTGGTTGCGAAGTCTTCGCTGATTTACTTCTTGCGCATTTTCGATTTTGCAGTGATATCCCCGGCGATTTTGAAAGTTACGATCATAGCCGCAAGAAGAGCAAGTGCCACAGATATCCAAAACGGATTAAAGGCACTCGTGATCTGGTAAAACAGCGTGGCGACTATCCATGCCAGCACGGTGAGATAGGCGGCGATCATGTAAGCGGTTTTCGAACCGGCTTCGCGCACAATAGCCCCCAGTGCCGCGACACAGGGAAAATATATAAGAACAAACAGAAGATAGGCATAGGCCTGCATCGGTCCCTTCGAAAAGCTCGACCGCATAGCGGCAAAAGTACCCGTATCAGTTTCAAGCTCTTCGGCTGCGATTTCCTCTTCGCCGGTCGCTTCAAGTGAAGCGAGTCCAAGGGGGTCAACAAGTCCGCCGAATACTCCGCCGAGATTTTCCGGAATAGTCGCAAAAGCATCGCTGATACCCCCCCAAAGTGAAAACGAATCCTCACTTTCATCCGTAACTGAAGCGCTGTCGCTTTCTTCTGAATTTCCGACCTCGCTGTATAGTGAGCTCAGGGTCCCGACTACCGCCTCTTTTGCGAAAAGACCCGTAAATAGTCCGACAGTAGCCGGCCAGTTATCCTGTTCTATTCCCATCGGAGAAAAGACGGGCGTGATGGTTTTGCTTATCGAAGCGAGCACCGATTTTTCACTGTCTTCATTGCCGAAGCTGCCGTCTGTTCCCACCGAATTGAGAAATGAGAGAATAACGACGACTGCGATAATCGTCGTACCCGCACGAAGGATGAACAGTTTCAGCCTGTTCCAGGTGTGCGTGAGAACCTGTTTCATGTTCGGCACGTGATAAGAGGGAAGCTCTATGATGAAGTGGGATACCTCTCCCCGGTACAGGGTTTTCTTCAGCATGAAGCCGGTCAGTATCGCCAGTACGATGCCTGTCATATACAGTGAAAAGACCATCAGTCCCGAACTTTTCGGAAAAAATGCGGCACCGACAAGTACGTATACGGGCAGACGGGCGCCACAGGACATAAACGGCGACATGAACATCGTGAGCTTGCGGTCTTTTTCGGTGTCGAGAGTTCTCGTCGACATGATTGCCGGTACAGTACAGCCGAATCCGACTATCATTGAGACGAAGGCTTTTCCGGGAAGACCGATAAAGCGCATCAGACGATCTACGACAAAGGCCGCGCGTGACATGTAGCCCGAATCCTCGAGTATGGAAAGGGCGAAGAACATCGCGAATATTATTGGAATAAACGTGGCGACTGTCTGAATACCGACGCCGAGACCCTTTGCAAGAAAGGTAATAAGCCATTGCGAAGCACCTATCGCAGCGAGAAGATTCGCGAAGCCGTCAACAAAGACTGTGCCGAAAGCGATATCGAAGAAATCGATAAAAGCGCCTCCTATTGAAATCGAAAACCAGAAAAGCAGATACATGACAAACAGAAAAATGGGTATGCCGAGATAACGGTTGAGAACCAGGTTGTCTATCGTGTCGCTTATTTGCGTAGCGGTAGTATCGCTTCCGTGCATTCCGGCTGTCAATCCGGCGATGAAACCGTATCTGTTATCCGCAATAATGGTATCGATTGAGTCTCCGCATGATTGTTCGACTTTTTTGATTTCCTTTTTTATCGAATCCCCGGTGAGTGCGCCCGTGGCAATGACCTTTTCGGTGATCATGCCGTCCGCATCCAAAATGGCTATTGCAGCAAAGCGACTGTCCAATCCCTCTATCCGGCATTTTTTTTCTATAACGTCAATTGACTGTTCCAATTCTTTGGCGTAGCTGATTCGGGCACTTGAACTCGCAGGCCGTTTGATGCAATTTTCAATGAATTCACGTACTTTTTTAATCTCGCTTTTTTTTGTTGCGCTGATGCCGATGACCGGAACGCCAAGCTTGTTTTCAAGCTGTTCAATGTTTACGGAAATATTTTTCTTTTTCGCCACATCCATCATATTGACTATCAGAACAAAAGGAACCTTCATTTCTATGAGCTGTGTGGTAAGGTAGAGATTCCGTTCGAGATTCGCCGCGTCGACGATATTGACGATGAGATCCGAATTGCCGGTCAGGACAAAATCACGGGCGACAATCTCGTCCTGAGATCCGGCAGAAAGTGAATATATGCCGGGAAGATCGACAACGCTGACAGAACCGGATGCGGACTTCATCAGTCCGCTCTTCTTTTCTACCGTCACACCGGGCCAGTTTCCAATATGCTGTGTACTGCCGGTGAGGGCGTTGAACAGGGTTGTTTTTCCGCAGTTGGGATTTCCGACAATCGCGATCTGTGCAGTATTTACAATAGGGCCAATGCCTTCAAAACTCATGATTGTTTCCTCCTTAAAATCAGCGAAGAGGCTTCATCTTTTCTCAACGAAAGGTGAAAACCGCGTACCAGCAGTTCGACCGGATCACCCAAAGGCGCAAGTTTGACGAGCTTGACCGTCGTTCCCCTGGTAAGCCCCATAGAGAGAATTTTTTTTCTGTAAATCTCATCGTTTGTATTATACCCGGCAATTTCAGCCTCATCACCTACCGAGAGATCTTTGAGGGTGATTTCCATGATTAGCCTCCAGTTTAAAGCCATACTGTTGTTAGTGTTGTATAAATATGTTAGAAACATCTAATATGTTGCGTAACAAATTGTCAAGGATTTGATCAGATAAAACAATAAAAGTTAGAAAAATCTAATATTAATTGACATTAACAGTGTGTTATTCATAAGGGGTGTGATTGAATTGATATGAATCTTCATTTGTTTATAAAGGCAGAGAAAATCTCGAAGAGATTCAATGATAGTAAATACACAAGGGCAGACGCAAATTATTTGCGGCTTCATAATGCCATTTTAAGGTAATGGCATAACAAGGGGAGGTTTCTATGAAGATTTGGGAAATACTGATATTGATGCTTGCTGTCGGCACAGCACTGGTGTATCTGATTACGAAATTTATCGCGGAAATAAAAGGCAAATCGGGTTGTTCCGATTGTCAGGGAAACTGCGGTGGCTGCGATCATGGCGGGACTGGTAGCTGTCGGGAATAAAATTGTTCCGTTTATGAATATGTGTCGTTTGCTGCGCAGCAGGCATCTGCCTAAAAGATCTGCGTAGTAAACATATCAGCCTGTACATTAGCTGAATTCACCCTCTACAGCCTCGTCTGTGATGTTGAGCCGTTTTTCAACTGTTTCTTCGATAAATCGGGCCTGTGTGGAATCGCCAAGACCCGAGATAAGCCGGATCTTTGTAAAATCATTGGTAATCACATTAACAGAGTATGACAGGGAGCCCTTGTTTCCCTTATGCTGTTGACAGTACAACTGCTTTATATCATGTACTGCGATGTTTCTTTTTCCGAACCAGGGCAAAGGCTCATGGCTGACACTGAGATTTTCGAAAGATACGCGGATGAGCGTTCTGTTTACGAAGCCGCAAAGCGTGTAGTAAAAAAAACCGATACCGAGCAGCAGATGCAGAAGCGGAAAACCGAGTGATAGCGCTTCGGCATTAGTAATGTGGAAACCTTCCCCCCTGTTCAAAATAGTGAAAGTAACTCCGATATAATAGGTAATAATCGTTGTGTTCCAGAAAAGCACAAAGAATGCGCTGAATACTACCATAGCTGAAAACCAGCGTCTGATTATTGTAAGCTCACCCGATCTTTCTTCTATGGATATGTGTTTCGGCATTTGAACACCCATATTTCCCCCTGTTGAATGCTAACCGATTTCCATTTCAGATTCGGTATACATTCCTTAGTGTATGGCTGAATATTCAATTTGTCAACTTGTCCGTACTTAAGAAAAAAAATTCGTGTTTATTCGTCTATATCACTGTATGGAATTATTGGAAATCTCTGATAATTAATCTTTACAAGCCGGGGCGCCGGTAAAAAGTATGAATACCGGGAATAGCATAGAATAGATATTTGCGACTCCAGGATTGCAGCGATTTTCCGGTTTCAGAACAGGGGTCGAATAAAAAGACAGGAGCGTCTCAACGATGAACTATCTCGACATAGTCGTCATGGTACTCTATATCACCGGCATCACAACTATCGGAATCGCCTATTCGGGCCGTCAGAGTGTTCAGGATTACTTCCTCGGAAACCGCAATATCCCCTGGCTCATGGTCTGTTTTTCGATAGTCGCAACCGAGACGAGTACGCTGACCTTCCTGTCCATTCCGGGCCTTGCCTATGTGAAAGGCTTTTCCTTCATGCAGATGACCTTCGGTTATCTGCTGGGGCGTATTCTCATCGCCTTCATTCTGCTGCCGAAGATGATGAACGGAAAATACGAGACGGCCTACCACTATCTGCAAAGTCATTACGGAGGCCGTATCCGCAAGCTCATGTCCGTGCTGTTTCTCGTGACCCGGCTTCTCGCTGACGGTGTGCGCCTGTTCGCGACGGCAATACCGCTTTCTATCCTGACCGGCCTCAGTGTTCCGCTGTCGATTGCGATCATCGCGCTCGTCACCTTCTTTTATACCTGGTACGGCGGTGTAAAATCGGTGATCATCGTCGATTCGATTCAGCTCGTCATCTATCTTTCCTGCGCCTTTATCGGAATATACGTCATCGGTGACGCGCTCAATCTATCGCTTGCCGATATGTTCAGAAGCATTCCCTCCGATAAAATCAATATCATATCATCCGGTTTTGAAAACGGCATCAGTGGTTTCTTCGGCGGCTACAGCCTGCCGGTCGGTATTCTCGGCGGTGCTGTATTTTCCTTCGCCTCGCACGGCATCGATCATATGATCGTACAAAGACTACTCTGCTGCCGCGACCTGAAGGCGGGGCAGAAGGCGATCATCGGCAGCGGCATTCTCATCGTGTTTCAGTTCGCGCTGTTTCTTTTTCTCGGCGTCATGCTCTTTCTTTTTTTCGGCGGGAGGATATTCGAACACAGCGACAGCATCATGCCCGAATTCATCATCAAACATCTGGCTCCCGGAGTGCGCGGTCTGATGCTTGCGGGCATATTCGCCGCCGCGATGTCCTCGCTCAGTTCGTCTATAAATTCGCTGTCCGCCTCGACCGTCATCGATATTCTCGCCTTCGATGAAAAAAGCGATCCGCGAAAACAGCTTCTCGTATCACGGATGATCTCTCTTGTCTGGACCGGAGTGTTGATTCTGTTCGCGCTGATGCTCAGCAGTACCAGAACTCCGCTCGTTGAGCTGGGGCTCGGCATCGCTGGATTCACCTACGGGGCTATGCTCGGCATCTTCGTTCTCGCAATTCTCAGTGTTAAGCTGAATCAGTCATCGGTAATAGCCGGTATTGTGAGCGGTATCGCCGTCGTTCTTGTACTGCGTTACAGCCTGAACCTGTTCTGGATATGGTTTGTGCCCGTCAGTTCGGTCACGACGGTAGTGCTTGCGCTTTGCGTGAATCGTCTCATGCCGCGTAAAGTCTAACGAGGTCAGCTTGTCAGTGACAGTGTAAAATGACAGGGAAATACTACAATCTCTGAGGAAACAAAACATTGGCAGAAATCATTGAATGCCGCAGTGAAAACGATTTTACCATCGGTAAACAAATTGCCGCCGATTATCTCGAGTGGCTGGCTATGGATCTTTCGTTTCA
This sequence comes from Spirochaetota bacterium, assembly GCA_023396665.1. GTDB lineage: Bacteria > Spirochaetota > UBA4802 > UBA4802 > JAFGJZ01 > JAEWVL01. The sequence goes on along the minus strand of JAEWVL010000266.1, from coordinate 1,642 downwards.
GCAACTCGATAGCGAATTTGATAATTTTTCAACTGTATATGCAAGACCAGCGGGTGCGTTTTTCTGCGCCAGCTGTGAGGGCGAGCTCGCCGGCTGTGCCGGAATTCGCAGATTGTCAGATACCTGTTGTGAAATGAAACGGCTCTTTGTGTATCCGCATTTTTCAGGCCGGGGGATAGGGCGTCTTTTGTGCACAAGATTGATTCAGGTTGCCGGAGAACTCGGATACCGGCACATGCGTCTTGATACGATTGCGCGTCTGGATCGTGCACTTGCATTATATCGAAAACTCGGTTTTTATCAGATTGAGCAGTATCGTGAAAATCCCGATCCGACGGCAATATTCATGCAGCTCGATATTGATGCGATGTCCGTTAAGGTGCGGGACAGCAATATCTGCGTGGAGAATACATGAAAAAACTGTTCATTATATTTGTCGTAATTTTTTTCGTCGCTGTGACAGTGCTTTCATATCTTGTCTATGAGGGATACCTGTGGTTCAATACACCCGGCAAAAGTGAATATCCCGTTCGCGGTATCGATGTGTCGAATCATCAGGGAAATATCGACTGGGCGAAGCCTGGCGCTCAGGATATTTCGTTCGCCTTTATTAAGGCCACAGAGGGAAGTGACTTTATCGACAAAAGCTTCGCAAAGAACTGGAAGGCTTCGGGTGAAGCCGGTATCGTGAGAGGCGCCTATCACTTTTTTACTTTCAGGAGCGGCGGCACCGATCAGGCCCGCAATTTTATCGCCACTGTGCCAAAAGAAAGCGGAATGCTTCCGCCAGTTATTGATCTGGAATTTGACGGCAATTCAAAAATAACAATGTCAAAGACTGTATTACAGGGTGAGCTTGCCGTTTTCATAAAAATGATAAAAGAACAGTACGGTGTTTGTCCGGTTTTATATCTTACTTACGGTTCATTCGAGACCTTCATCAATGACGATTTCGGTGAATGCGATATCTGGATACGTGACATCGTGTTTCGTCCGCGTCTTTCAGGCAATCGGGACTACCTGTTCTGGCAATTCTCTAATCGCGGCAGAATCGAGGGTATCAGCGGTTTCGTCGATTTGAATGTGTTTCGGGGAACCAGGCAGGAATTCAATCACTATGTACATAAAACCAGTGAGGCGATTAGATGTAATTCGGGAATGACAAAGGAGAACAAATGAGAGCTGTTGATATCATACAAAAGAAACGTGACGGGCAGGAACTGTCCTCTGAAGAGTTGCGTTATTTTATGAATGCGTATCTGGAGGGCAGCATCTCCGACTATCAGGTATCCCCCTTTTTAATGGCTGTGTATTTTCGGGGAATGAGCGAATCGGAGCTGGCTGTGCTGACCGAAGTGATGATGCGTTCGGGAGAGCAAATTGAGCTTGCCGGTGTTGAGCGCTATCTTGTCGATAAGCACTCGAGCGGCGGTGTCGGCGACAAGACGACTTTGGCTCTCGCGCCACTTTTCGCGGCGCTGGACATCGGTACCGCGAAACTATCAGGTCGCGGACTGGGGCACACCGGCGGCACCATCGACAAATTCGAGGCGATTCCCGGTTTCAGCTTTCCCGCTTCGTGTCACGAACTCGCTGAAATCATCAACGTCACGGGAATCGGCATCATGGGCTACTCCGATAC
>JAEWVL010000265.1 GCA_023396665.1 Spirochaetota bacterium | reverse complement strand
AACGGCAGTTGTGCGGGAGGGACGGGCTCTTTTATCGATCAGATCGCCGTTTTACTCGATATCCCCGTAGAGGAGTTCGATAGCTATGCCTCGCGTGGTGAGAAAGTTTTTCCGATAGCGACACGCTGCGGGGTTTTTGCGAAAACCGATGTTCAGAGTCTGCTGGCGCATAATGTTTCGAAAGAGAATATCGCTCTGTCTGCCTTTCATTCGGTCGCCTTGCAGGTTCTGTCTACCTTGACTCGCGGGCGTGATATTCAGCCGAAAGTTCTTCTTGCGGGAGGGCCTTTGACTTTTAACTCGATGCTGAGACAGTCATTCATCGACCTGATTCCTGAAATCGGTGCAACCGAAATTATCAAGATCGACAATCCTCAGCTTGTTCCCGCGATGGGAACAGCACTTTCTTGTGATGAAACGGGCAAAGAGTATCAATTGTCAGAACTGATTGACCTGATTAACAACAGTTCCTACACCGTTGCGCAGGAAGAGGTTGCACCGCTTCCCGCTCTTTTTGAGTCTGAGCAAAAGTATCACGAGTGGAAAGAATCATTTGATGGTTTCAAGGTTGCCCGTTGTCCTGACGGCTGTGGGCGTGTGGACGCGTTTTTGGGAATCGATTCCGGTTCAACCACAACAAAAGTCGTTCTCTGTGATATTGATGGAAGACTTATTTCTTCGTTTTACGGCAATAACAAGGGTAATCCTGTCGCGACGGTGCAGAAAGGGTTGCGTCATATTCTTGAAGATTGTTCCGCGAGGGGAATTGAACCTGTTGTTATTGGTTCTGCCGCTACCGGATATGGTGAAGGTTTAATCAAGAATGCCATTAATCTTGATCATGGCTTTGTAGAAACGATGGCACACTATCGCGCTGCGCAACAGTTTGCACCTGATGTCTCGTTCATTCTTGATATCGGCGGTCAGGATATGAAAGCGATGTTTATTCGTGACGGCTATGTGGCGGATATTCAGATTAACGAAGCCTGTTCGTCGGGGTGTGGATCGTTTATTGAAACATTTGCCAATAATATGGGCTATCCGGTCGCTAAATTCGCCGAGGTAGCCTGTACTTCGAAGAATCCATATGATCTGGGTACTCGTTGTACCGTCTTTATGAATACGAAAGTCAAACAGGCTCTTAGAGAGGGAACGGCAATCGAAAACATATCAGCCGGCCTTTCATTTTCTGTGATAAAAAATACCCTCTATAAAGTGCTCAAGATCAAGGATACCGCTATTCTCGGTAAGAGTATTCTCGTTCAAGGCGGCACTTTTAAAAACAACAGTATCCTTCGTGCGTTTGAACTTTTGATAAATTGCCCAATTGTGCGTCCAGATATCCCCGAGCTTATGGGTGCCTATGGCTGTGCTCTTAAAGCGGCAGATCTTTTTAAGGAAACGGGTGTGACTACCCGTTTCGCAGGCATAGTTGCGGCTCTGGCGGATGTTGAAGTAGAAAAGAAAAATCTGACCTGCAAAGGTTGTGAGAATCATTGTGTGGTTACAAAGATGACATTTCCAAATGGAAATTCATTTTATATCGGCAATAACTGCGAACGGGTTTTTACCAATAACGAACATCCCGTTGTAAAGGGAGAAAACCTTGTTTCTGAAAAGCGTGATATAATCTTTCGTCGAAATTTGAAAGCAAAACGCCCTCGTCGCAAGATGTTGCGCATCGGTATTCCGCGAATTCTCAATATGTTCGAAAATTTTCCCTTCTGGTCGACCTTTCTCAATGAGTGCGGCTTTGATGTTGAGCTATCTGACAGATCAAATATTGAAATTTTCGAAGCGGGTGTAAAATCAGTGATGTCGGAAAACATTTGTTTTCCGGCGAAAATTGCCCATGGGCACATACACAATCTCGTTGAGAAAAAAGTTGACCGCATCTTTTTTCCCAATGTGGTGTTTGAGCATAGCGAATATGAGGATGCAGATAACTCGTATAATTGTCCAGTCGTTACAGGGTACCCCTGTGTCATCAAAAGCTCAATCGACCCGGAGGAACGCTACGGTATCCCCGTTGACTCGCCGACGATCAGTTTTAAGAACCCACGACTTGTTCTGAGACAGCTTGAGCGCTTCATGCGTACGCTTGGGGTGAGCGAGTGGAGAGTGCGAAAGGCATATATTTCGGCAATGCTTGAAGAGAGCGCGACAAAGAAACGTTTGCAGGCCCGCGCTGCGCAGTTGATCAAGCAGGCCGATGAAACAGGGCAGCCGCTTATTGTCCTCGCAGGACGCCCCTATCATATCGACAAGCTTATCAACCACGGTATTCCCGAGCTTATCTGTGATTTGGGTGCAATAGTAATAACAGAAGATTCGATTCCCGACCTGAACAAGATAAAACTTTCTGATATCAACGTGCTGACGCAATGGACCTATACGAACAGGCTCTATGCAACAGCGAAGTGGGTGAGTGAGCATCCTTCAGCTCAGTTGATTCAGATTACGTCATTCGGATGCGGCCCCGATGCGGTTTCTGTTGACGAAGTAAAAGAAATTCTGGAGGAGAACGACAAACTTTATACGCAAATAAAGGTGGATGAAGTTTTTAATCTCGGTGCGGTTAAGATAAGAGTTCGCTCAATGCTTGAGGCACTGAAGAAACGACAACAGAAAGAACCTATTGTCGTTGTGCGTGAGTCGCTTGACAAGAAAAAGCCCTTCACAAAAGACAAAACGATACTTATTCCGTATTTCTCGAAGTTCTATTCGCCTCTCGTTCCCGCGCTTTTCGAAGGTTTCGGTATCAAAGTCAAACAGTTACCAGTACAGGATAACGATTCGGTTAATTTCGGTATTCGAAATATTAATAACGAAATATGTTATCCCGCCATTTTAATTGCAGGGGATATTATCAAGGCCTATCAGAAAGAATCTTATGACGTGGATAACACGATTGTACTGCTAACTCAGACCGGCGGACAATGTCGTGCTTCGAACTATGTCAATCTTGTTCGCAAGGCTCTAGACAAGGTGGGATTTGGCGATGTGCAGGTCTCGACGATGTCTACGACTTCACTTAAATCCATTTTGACGGGGAAAGAGGGAACGCTTCTGGCAAAGAAGATGGTTCTCGGAATGTTGGTTCTCGACGGTTTGATGCAGATGTATTTGACGACGAAACCCCGTGAGATTGTGAAGGGCACTACTGTTGATTTGTATAATGGATTCATCGGGAAAGTATCGGCGATTATCGGTGATTCCTCGGCGGATTATCATTCGATTTCAAACATTCTGAGCGAAGCCGTCGCAAAGTTCAATGAAGTTGAAATTGATAATGCTCCTGTCCCGATGATAGGATTTGTCGGGGAAATTTTTGTTAAGTACAATTGCTTTGCGAACATGGATCTTGTAGAATGGGTGCTTGAGCAGGGCGCGGAGGTTGTGCTTCCACCGATTCAGGGCTTCTTTCTGCAAAGTTTTATTAATCGTGACTATATGGAACAGATGCATGTAACACGTTCGATAAAGGGCAGAATCGCAAACCGGCTTATTTGGAATTATGTACGCGGAAAGATGAAAATTACAGATAAAATCATGAAGAAATACCGTTTTTATAAACCTCCTCACGATTTGTATCATCTTTCGAAGAAGACGGAGAAGATCGTTTCATTGGCTAATCAGTTCGGTGAAGGATGGCTGTTGACGGCCGACATGCTCTCAATGGTTGAGGACGGTGTGGAAAATATTATTTCGGTGCAGCCCTTCGGTTGTATTTCGAATCACGTGGTTGCCAAAGGAATAGAAAAGAAAATCAAGAAGCAGTATCCCTCTTTCAATCTTCTTGCAATAGATTTTGATCAGAGTACAAGCCCTGCAAATGTGTTTAATCGGGCTCATTTTATGGTTGCTGCAGCTAAAGAAACACTTGAAAAACAGAAAAAAGATGCATAAGAGAAAAAATCCGCCAAAAAGGCGGATTATTTTTACAAAGTGCGCTCGCAAAAACGTTATATGACAGAGGTGAACTGTTATGAGATCTTCTGTCAATTTGCGAAAGGTTGATGTTTTAAAGATTGCCGAGGTTTGCGAAAAAATCAAAATCGGTCAATCAGCCCTTATCTGCAGGTGTCTTCAAAAATATCTTGCAGCTCATCCTCAATGGGTGAAAAGCTCACGAATTAATCGGCTTGTCGAATATCAGCCGGATGGTGTGGGCTATCAGATTACAAATATTGTTTTTAATCCTGTTGTGTTCAATCTCGCTGTTAATTTTCGTGTTTTCTGCCGTTTGTCTGTTTCAAAGATGGTAACCATGGCCATACATGAATATCTTGATGAAATTGTATGCGAAATCAGTGGCGAATATGAACCAGATCATAACTACGTTTTGATTGAACATGAAATGAAAGATAAAGTCAAATCAGTATATCCAAAATGGATAATAACGTGGAGTGTTGCAAGAAAAACGGGAGGGAAAAGCCCGAAAAGGGGACAAACCCCCTCCCGAAGATGAGACAATCAGACAGCAGCCTTCTCTTTCCCTAGATGGAAAATTTTCTTAACGGCAATATAGACCACTCCGATCGAGAGTGCCAACAGAAGTACGTCTGTAACGATAAGCGCATATTTCGCTTTAGGCAGATACACTTTCACGAGCAGATAAACAAGGCTGCACATGGTTGTAGCAATCATAAAAACGGCCGGAAGCAGTGCAAAAATTGTCGGTTTTTTACGGTGAGCGAGCCAAGCCGAAACAGCAATAAGAGAAAGTGCGGCGAGAAGCTGGTTGGCTGAACCGAATATAGGCCAGATCAGTACAAACGTGTTTGTCCAGCTGAGCCACAGCATTAAGCCAGAGGCCAGTACAGCGTTGAAAATATATGATTTGAGAAAAGCGGGCACTTTCTTGAACAATACAGTCCAGAGTTCTTCAAAAAGGTAACGGTTCAAACGAACGGCGGTATCGAGAGTCGTTACTACAAATCCCTCCACCATGAGAATGCCGAAGACAGTTCCAAATGCAATGGGCAGTTTGATCGCATTATGAAGAAGATTGCCCATCGAAAGCGCAAACGCGAGAACGGGATTTGATGCGCCTTTTGCCGGATACACGATAGAAGTATAGGTCTCAAAGTTGAGTCCGCTTGCAAGTGCGAGCAGCACAAGAAGAGCAAGAATTCCTTCGAGTACCATTCCGCCGTAACCGACCTTGATGGCATCAGATTCTTTTGATATCTGTTTGGAAACGGTGCCGCCGGCGACAAGTGAGTGAAAGCCGGAAATCGCACCGCAGGCAACAGTAATAAAGAGAAAGGGCCAGATCATGCCGATCTTGGCATTGCCTTCAGCAATGTTAAATAACGGTGCGTTAGTGGACATGCCGGTAATGCCGCCAAAAGCGACACCAATAACAAGAAAGAAGATTCCTATGTAAAGAATGAATGAATTCATAAAGTCGCGCGGTTGCAGAATAATCCATACGGGAATGCCTGCGGCGATTACTACGTATATTGAAAGAATTATCATCCATGTTTTTGCCGGAAGGGACACAGGAAAGAACACTCCGACGGCGATGGAAACCACACACACGAGAATGGCCAGCGCGGTAACAATAAGTGTGTTCACATTTTTTTTATAGAGCATCCAGCCGATAATCGGAGCAAAGAGGCACAAAATGACGACCGAGGTTGAGGAAATCCCCCCAATTTGTGCGCGTACAACACCGTCAGCACCGGTAATCGTTTTAAGAACGCTTGATGAGGGATCAATCATCATGTCTTTTACCGGAACCAGCGAGGTAAGCGAGGTTGCCGAGAGACCGAGAAAAGCCGAAGTGACAAGAAGAATCATGACGGTGGTAAAGGCGATAAAAAGCAGAAATCCCGCTTTGCCTAAATTTGTGCGCGCCACCTCGGCCATTGACTTGCCGCCTTCGCGCATGCTGGTAAATAGTGAAGTGTAATCGTGAACCGCTCCGATAAAGATGGTACCAAACAGAATCCACAACCACACCGGAATAACCCCGAAGAGCATCGCAACTGTCGGGCCGACTATCGGACCGGCTCCCGCGATTGAAGCGAAGTGGTGGGAAAAAGCTACGCCGAGTTTGGTCGGGACAAAATCTTTTCCGTCGCTGTATTTTTTTGACGGAACTTCGTTTTTATCATCGGAACCGAACACGCCTGATATGAAACGTGCATAGAAGCGGTAGCCGAGATAGAAAACGGCGAGGCTGATGAACAAAATAAGGCAGATATTCATTCTACTCTCCTTTTCCGGGTTTAGTACCCGTACATTGTCAGGACAGGTTTCGCACACAACACGGAACGAATCCCCTTTCACCGAATGATCGGTTTTTTTATGCCCGGAAGCAAAGCAGTGTAAATTCCAGTGTCAATGAAAAATTGTATTGATGCGCTATTGCACTGGCTTTTTTTCGGATCATCGGTATATTTATTACTGCTTGACTTGAAAAAGACCCTTTCTACTATGCCAAATGAGATTAGATGCCCATGAATGAGAATATATTTGAGCGCCTGTTTGCTGTAATTGAGAGCAGAAAAGGTGAGGATATCGAGAAATCGTATGTTGCCCGTTTGATGAGTAAGGGTGAACGAAAGATCAACGAGAAGATACTTGAAGAAGCTTCAGAGGTGGCCGAAGCCGCACTCGGGAACGACAAGGATCATCTTGTTTATGAGATTTGTGATCTTCTGTTTCACACCTTTGTTATGGCGGGATACAAGGATATCACCCTTGACCAGATCGCGCAAGAATTGGAAAGGCGTTTCGGCAAAAGCGGTCTTGTCGAAAAAGCCGAGCGGGCGAACAAGGAATAAACGCGATGCTGATTGAATCGAACCGGCTGAAATTTGCGATTCCCGGAAAAGGAAGGCTGCGCGAACCGGCCATCGAGCTGTTGCAGAAGGCGGGCTTCAAGTTCGCTCCGCGCAACCGCAACCTGTATGCAACTTGTACAAATGAGAATATCACTTTTATTTTTGTAAGACCCGAAGACATACCGGTGCTTGCTGCACAGGGAGTTGTCGATCTCGGTATCACGGGCAGCGATCTTGTCATAGAGCGGGCCTGTGATGTCGATACCGTACTGCCGCTTGATTTCGGAAAATGCCGTTTGTGTGTCGCCGTTCGCGAAGAGACGGAAGAGCGTGATCTTTCCTTTTTCAACGGCAAGCGGATCGCCACCTCTTTTCCTGAGATCACGAAGAAGTTTTTTGCAGATAAGGGCATTCAGGTTACGACAATTGAGATGAACGGATCGGTAGAGATCATGGTCGCACTCGGCCTGGCCGACGCAATTGTCGACATCGTCGAGACCGGAGACAGTCTTCGCGATAACAATCTGAAAGTATTTACCGATATCGGGTGCTATGAGACCGTATTGGTTGCCAGTAAAAATGTTTCCGACCGTTCACAGATAGAGAAGATAAGGCGTCGTATTGAAGGGGTAATCGTGGCGACACAGTACACTCTTCTTGAATATAACGTGCATCGTGATAATCTCAGGGATGCCGAAGCCATTACACCGGGCTTCAGTTCTCCGACGCTTTCACCTCTTGAAGCGGAGGGATGGTACGCGGTTAAAGTAATGGTGAAAAAAAATACCGTGCCTGAGGTAATGGACAGACTTGAGGCGATCGGCGCCAAGGCAATTCTCGAGACCGAAGTTAAAAACTGCAGACTCTAAGGAGATATTAATGAATTTCAAGCCCGAAGTATTGATTCTATATGGTGTAATCGCACTGGTAATCGTCGCTCTGGTTATCGGTTACCGTTTTCTGAGAAAACGGATGCAAAAGAAAATCGAAGCGCAAAAAGTGATCGTCGACGAACACAAGATAAGCACCTCAATCTTTGTCATCGAAAAGCGAAAAGGCAAAATTACCGAGGCGAAACTGCCGAAGAATGTTATCAGCCAGATTCCCGCCATATATAAACTTCGCAAGATGCCGCTGATAACCGCGAAGATTGGACCGCAGATCGTAACCCTGGTTTGCGAAGACAATCTTTACGACAAAATTCCCGACAAAAAAAATGTCAATGTTGAGCTGGCGGGAATATTCATCGTTTCGGTAAAAAACCAGGTGCAGAAACCCGGAAAGAAAAAGAGAAAATAAAATCTCCTGTGTTCAGGGCCTTTCGGTCATTCAAGTGCAAGAGAGCATTCTCTTTTATTCTCGACTTGCAAGGAGAAAGAAATGGAATCATTTATGGAATTTACAGACATACGATTCATAAAATTTATTGAAGCAAAAGAGAAATATGCGGCTATCGAAGAGCTCGCTTCGGTTTTCGAGAATACTGACGCCTGTACCGATTTGCCGGGGCTCATCAACGCGCTTAAAGAGCGTGAAAAGATCATGAGTACCGGCATCGGTTTCGGAATAGCCATTCCGCACGCCAAAATACCGCAGAACAAGAGCATGCATTTCGCGGTCGGCCTCTGT
>JAEWVL010000249.1 GCA_023396665.1 Spirochaetota bacterium | reverse complement strand
ACGCTGAAGGATACGTTCAGGTGGGTGATTACTTTTTTACGCTCACAGCGGACAAGGCTCTTGAATTAAGCGGCCAGGGGAAACACGCCGTTGAAATTGCGACCGCCGCGATGTCCGATTTCATGATGGCCTACGATGTGACGCTGATGAATCCCCGCGTGCTGGGGGGTATTTTCCTCGGTGCGATGATGTCGTTCGTCTTTTGCGGAATGGCGATTAAAGCTGTCGGACGGGCCGCTTCGAAAATGGTCGATGAGGTTCGCCGTCAGTTCAGGGAGAATCCAGGAATCATGAAAGGGGAGCAGAAACCCGAGTACGCGAAGTGCGTTGCCATTTCGACTGCCGGTGCGCAGAAGGAGATGATCGTGCCTTCAATGCTTGCGATAGTGGTTCCGGTGCTCACGGGCCTGGTTTTCGGTGTTTCGGGGGTTATCGGCCTGCTCGTTGGCGGCTTGACCACCGGGTTTTCTCTTGCGTGCATGCTGAATAATTCGGGCGGGGCATGGGATAATGCGAAGAAATATATTGAGAAGGGTAATTTCGGCGGCAAAGGCTCTGATTCGCATCGTGCGGGAGTTACCGGAGACACAGTAGGAGATCCTTTCAAGGACACTGCCGGACCTTCTTTGAACATTCTGATAAAGCTGATGTCGATGGTCTCAGTCGTGTTTGCCGGTGTTATCGTATTCGCTTCAATGTATATAAAGTACTGACAGACCATTGCGACTGTGGTCTGACTCAGCAGCGAAATTGCGGCTTTTTCGCAGCGCTCTGCGATAAGCCGCAATTTCAAATAAGCCTCGGGGTTCCGGGGCTTTTTTGTATTATGGCGATCAAGCTGTTGTTTTCGGTTTTGACGCGAGCCGTATTGGTATCCCCCCGCCGTCTTTTGCGTGAGGCATATCTTGCACAGCCGTATCGTTTACAGAACCTGTCTTGTGTTTTGCGCCCGAAAAGCGACTTTTTTGAAAAATACTTGATAAATTTTTGAATGCCTGAATACTTCGGCAAGAGTCACGCTAGCGTAGCTCAGTCGGTAGAGCAGCGCTCTCGTAAAGCGCAGGTCGTCAGTTCGATTCTGATCGCTAGCTCATCTCTAATCTTCCGGAATAATCGATGGACACTGAGAACTCACCGCCGCATAAAGAAGAACAGCTTGCCAGGTACATAAACACCATCAAAGAGGATGAACGTTTTTTGCGTACGCTTCTCGATACCCTGCCTGTGGCGGTGTTCTATCGCGATTGTGAGGGGCGTTTTCTGGGCTGCAACAGCGCTTTCGAAACTGCAACCGGCATTTCGCGTAAGCAGATGACGGGCAAAACGAGCGAGAATCTGTTTGAAGGGCAAAATGTCTTTGCGCTTGTCAATAACGATCAGATGCTGCGTGATCAGGAAGTTCTTGAGTATCAGTCGGTTTTTATGCTGCATGACGGTGATGAGCGCGATGTTGTGGTGCGCAAGGCGCTGTTTTATTCGGCTGATGACCGTGTTATCGGTTCGATTGGCAGCATTCATGATGTTACCGAGCAGGTCAGATTGCAGGAGCTGCTCAAAAATCTTTCAATTAAAGATGATTTGACCGATCTGTACAACAAACGCGGATTCGCCGAACTTTCCCTTCAGGCCTGGACCACCTCGCTTCGCAACAGGCACATGGTTGCAATGCTCATGATCGATATCGATTATTTCAAACTCTACAACGACACCTACGGTCATCAAAAAGGTGATGACTGTCTTGTTCTGGTCGCAAACGTTATCAAGCGAAATACCAAGCGTCATACCGATGTTGTAGCCCGTTTCGGCGGTGAGGAATTTGTTATTCTTTTGCCGCAAACGGATTTTAACGGCGCGCATATCGTCGCAAAGCGTATTCGTAACGCCATCTACAATCTGAATATATTACATGAAAAAGGTGCCGTTAACGCGAGAGTTACCGTCAGTATCGGCATGGCTGTGTGTGAGCCGCATCCCGGCGATGAGATCGATTCGCTTATCATGCAAGCCGATGAAAAATTGTATCTGGCAAAACAAAACGGTCGTAACCGTGTCGAAGGATTTCGCAACTGAGCTCCCTTTTCATTTTCCATTGGAATTATTCGATTTCAGGTTATGAAGAATTATTAACAGAGAATCCCATAAAAACAATGCTGAGTGCGGGGTGTTTATGAAATTGTGGCATAATTTATCCATCCGGTGGAAGATTTATTTTGCAGGTTTTGTCATGTTTTTCGCGTACCAGATTCTGATTGCCGGGTTTATGGTTCCCCGATTTACCAGAGCTCTGCTTGAACTGGAAAAAGACAAAGTGAAAAGTATCGTTCATACCGGAAAGAGCATAGTTTCTGCATATCATGATGACTATAAGTCGGGATTGTTGTCTGAACAAGAGGCTAAATCAGCGGCAATAAAGAAAATTGAGAGCATCCGATACGGTGAAGACGGAAAGGATTATCTCTGGATAAACGATTTTAACTACGTGATGATTGCACATCCGTACAGCCGTAATCTTGTCGGCACCAGTGTGAAAGAGTATAAGGATCCAACGGGCAAGGAGTTGTTTGTTGAATTTGTGCGGGTGGCCCGTGAACAGGGCGGAGGATTCGTTGATTATCAGTGGCAGCTTCACGATCAGGCGGATAAGATCGGGCAGAAGCTCTCATATGTGGAGGCCTTTAGTCCATGGGGATGGATCATCGGTTCAGGAGTATACATTGAACGCTTCAAGAAGGAAATAGCCGGTTCGCGAAAAGTCAGTATTCTTTCAAATCTTCTTGTTGTAGCGTTTACGTCATTACTCTTCTGGATGATAACCGGCAGTATTGTCAGGTCGATAAAAAAGGTGGAAAAGAACCTGCAGACGGTGAAAGAGGGGGATCTGACCGTACAGGCTGAAGTCAAGGGGAAGGATGAGATTTCCACGATGATGAGCGCTTTTAATGAGTTTGTTCTGAGGATACGGGACATTTTGTATGAGGTGATTATATTGTCCCAGCAGCAGGCGGCGGCAACCCGGGAAATATCGATGACAGCGAACTCGTTTGCCGATACGACACAGTCTCAGGCGGCTTCCGCCGAAGAGATTACCGCCACACTTGAAGAAATTTCAGCTGGTATGGAAAGTATTAGTAGCGGGACAACTGATCAGCTGATGAATGTCAATTTGCTGTTCGAGAAAATACAGACACTCAACAAGAATATCGGTGCCATTGAAAACAGGGTTATCGGTACACAGAAAGAAACGAATTCGATTCTCGAAAGGGCACGTCACGGTGATACCGCTCTGAAAAAGATGGGAACTAAGATTGCTCGTGTGGGCGACAGTTCTAAGAAGATGGTCACGATACTACGCATTATAAATGATATATCCGAGCAGATTAACCTTCTTTCGCTTAACGCGGCGATCGAGGCGGCACGTGCCGGTGAAGCGGGCAAGGGTTTTGCGGTTGTTGCCGATGAAGTGTCAAAACTGGCTGAACAAACCGCGGCGAGTCTGAGTGATATTAATGCGCTTATCAGTGAAAGTGAGGCGCATATCGCTGATTTTTCAGATGAAGCCGGAAATGTAACGGCCGCAATCGGGGCTATTGTCAACGGCGTTACAGAAATCAATTCGTTTATGCTGAAAGTTGTTGATGAACTCAGTGAAGAACATGTTTCCAGTGCCGAGGTAAACCGGGGTATAGAGGAGCTTCGAAAACAGGCGGAAATGGTCAATATGTCGACAGAGGAGCAGCGTCTGGCCGTTACGGATATAGTGAAGACCGTTACAAACGTGAATGACCTCTCTCAAAGCGGAGCGGCCAGTGCGGAAGAACTGAATGCCAGTACGGAAGAACTGTCGGGCATGGCAGAGAAGCTCAGGAAAAAGACCGAATTCTTTAAATTGCAGTGACCAGCGGCGACGGTTCTTTTTTGTAATAAATTTCTTGAATTTCAGAGACCCTGTGCGCATTGATGTGCATTGGTGCGATTATGCACCCGGAGTTTGCGATGAAAACCTATCAGGAAATTAACAAGAAGATCGAATCGGGAAAAGCGGTGGTATTGACCGCCGAGGAGATCATCGATTACGTCGATAAAAAGGGCATCGATAAGGCTGCGCAGGAAGTCGATGTGGTGACGACCGCCACCTTCGGACCGATGTGCTCGTCGGGTTGTTTTTTAAATTTCGGACACTCGATGCCGCGTATGCGTATCAGTGAAGCCTGGATTGACGATGTAAGCGTTTATTGCGGAATAGGTGCCGTTGACGCATATCTGGGTGCCACACAACTTCGCCATAATGATCCTGCAAACATGTATTATCCCGGTGATTTTCTATTCGGCGGCGGGCATGTCATCGAAAAACTTGTTCGGGGAGATAACGTTCAGCTTTTCGGGCTTTCGTACGGTACTGATGATTATCCGCGTAAGGAAATACGGACTTATTTTACCATCAATGATCTTAATCAGGCAATTATGGTAAATCCTCGCAATTGCTATCAGAATTATAATGTGGCAATCAATTGTTCGGATCGCCATATTTACAGTTATCTGGGGCATCTTAAACCGAGAATGGAGAATCTTACCTATTGTTCTGCGGGTCAGCTTTCTCCCTTGATGAATGATCCTATGTACGAAACAATCGGAGTGGGAACCAGCGTCTGGCTTGCCGGTGCGCATGGCCATGTTTACTCCGAGGGCACCCAGCACACCGGCGTGGCTCCCAGGGGCGAAAACGGGGTGCCGACCGAGGGTGCGGCAACGCTTGCCCTGACCGGTGATATGAAGATGATGCTTCCTGAGTTTGTCAGGGGAGTTTCGCTAAAGGGCTACGGGGTTTCTCTTGCCGTCGGAGTAGGGGTCCCCATTCCCGTATTGAACCGAGCAGTTCTTTTGCGCACAACTGTTCGTGACCGCGACATTAAAGCGCCGGTGATTGACTATTCAAGCGATTATCCCAACAATACCGGTCGCGTGATCTGCCATCTTTCTTACGAGCAGCTGAAACGGGGTGAAGTTGAAATTAATAACAAAAAAGTTATTACCGGCTCACTTTCATCGTATTCCAAAGCAAGGGAAATCGCGGGAATTCTGAAGGATGAAATCAGTCGGGGGGATTTTCTTTTGTCTGAACCGATGGCACGCTTGAGTACCGATGTTTCGTTTAATAGAATGAAGATGGCAGGTGCATGATGAGTCCGAGAAAGCTTTTACTGCAGTTTCCCCCCGAAATCGTTGACGAGCCATTGGTTTACCGGCTTGCGAAAGAGCACAATCTGAAGGTCAATATTTTCAGGGCAAATATCGATCCGGACAAGAGCGGTTATATGTTGCTGGATGTTTACGGAGATCCCCTTGATATCGAAAATGGAATCGCACTCATTAAGCAGCTCAGGATTACCATTAACGAAAGGACTTCGGGTCTAACGTGGGATAAGGATAAATGTACCGGCTGTGGTGCCTGTGTTGTCCATTGTCCCACGGGTGCATTATCCATTCCGGACAGGGCTAGTATGATGGTCACTTTCGACAGTGAAAAATGTGTGGAATGCCTGAACTGTATTAAGCATTGTCCTTTTGGCGCTTGCAGTTCTGTTTTTCAAAAATGAGAACGTTTGAGACATTTCAGTATCGCGATGCAGTTTATCGCGTGTGCGGGGATCGGATTGACGTTATTCGAAATACAATCGTTTCCCTTCGCGACGAACTGGAAAGCTACGTTTCGTTGCATCGGGCTTTCCTGGACAGTTATGTGTCCGTTGACTGCTTTGCGGGTGCTCCCGATATTGCCCGTGAGATGGCAGCCGCTTCCGTCTTGTACGATGTTGGTCCGATGGCGGCTGTGGCGGGGACTTTCGCTGAACGGGCCTGTTACGCGGCGATCGAAGCGGGTGCTTCTGAGGCGATAATCGATAACGGCGGAGACTGTTTCTTTATCGTTAAGGATTCCCTTACCGTGGCTGTTTTTGCGGCCGATTCATCCCTTTCTGGAAAGGTCGGGTTTGCGATTTCCCCCCGCAGCTGTCTGGCAGTTTGCTCTTCTTCTTCCCGGATGGGACATTCAACCAGTTTTGGAAATTGTTCTCTCGTGACGATTATCGCAAAAAAAGGTGCTGTTGCCGATGCCGCAGCGACGTATTACTGCAACTGTGTAAAATCAGAAGATGATGTTGAAAAGGTGATCTCAATTGCAGAGAAGGATAGCAATATTTCCGGGGCGCTGATTGTCAACAGGGAGAAGATCGCGCTTTGTGGCGATTTTCCACCCCTTGTGAAAATCTCTGTTTCCGATCTTTCGCCTTTTATTGCCGCTCATCCCCGCTCCGGGCTCAGGTTTTTGGCGGCTGCTCAATAATATTTTGACTTATGTCCCATAAAAGAGATGGATATTCTTTGTTTTGTCTAATAATTATTGAAAACCAAGGATAATTATCCGACTTCATAGCATTTTTGAGGATTTCCCGTTCAACTTCATTTGCGAATTCATTTATGGCTTGAGCTAAAATAAGTGAAACAGAACGTTTTCTGACAAAACGGGAAAGAAGATTGGTGTCGTAAAAATCCCAGTCAAAATGCACATGAACGATAAAGTACGTGTCGGCGAAACGTTCCTGATACTTGACCGCATTTCGAACAAATGAAAACGGCTCTTTCGCCAGCTTCGCTATTTTTTTTCGCAGACAACGGTATAAAATTAGTGATGGCTCAATTCCAAGGCGCTTAGCACAATTGTTAATAATTGTCAGCGGGCGTAATCCCAAATTAACTGTCGTATTCATTGTTTGCCTCCACAAAGAATACGTTTTGTAAAAGTGAAATTGCAAAAAAAAAATAGGTCATGCTAAGCGGGGGGATGTTCTGTACTTGAATGCCGCCCTTTGTCCTGTGAATAATGCTTGACGCAGTCATATGCAACGCCAATTCAATCAGGGCGAATTAACAACATAGAGGTAGGGACAATGATTCCATTCAACAAGCCGCTTGTCATTGGTGCTGAGAAAATGTATATCGAACAGACTTTATTGAATGATAAGTTTTCCGGAGACGGACTTTTCACAAAGAAGTGCCATGAATGGTTTGAGTCCCGTATTGGTTGTAAAAAAATCCTACTCACTACCTCTTGTACACATGCGCTTGAAATGACAGCATTACTTGCGCAGATAATGCCGGGTGATGAGGTGATCATGCCTTCGTATACCTTTGTATCAACAGCAAATGCGTTTGTTTTG
The DNA here is from genome assembly GCA_023396665.1 of Spirochaetota bacterium. Taxonomy (GTDB): domain Bacteria; phylum Spirochaetota; class UBA4802; order UBA4802; family JAFGJZ01; genus JAEWVL01. The sequence goes on along the minus strand of JAEWVL010000249.1, from coordinate 6,733 downwards.
CGTGGGGCAACAATAGTGTTTGTTGATATTCGGCCAGATACCATGAATTTGGATGAAACCCTGATAGAGGCAGCTATAACCGAAAAGACAAAGGCGATCGTTGTTGTACACTATGGCGGTGTCGCCTGTGAGATGGATACGATAATGAATATGGCCAACAAGTACAACCTTGTGGTAATCGAAGATGCAGCACAGGGTGTAATGGCCACCTATAAAGGACGTCCTCTCGGAACAATCGGACAGCTTGGCGCATATAGTTTTCACGAAACGAAGAATTATAATTGCGGTGAAGGTGGTGCATTAGTTATAAATGATGAGTGCTTCATTTCCAGATCTGAAATACTACGCGAGAAGGGTACAAACAGAAGCAAGTTCTTTAGGGGTGAGGTGGATAAATATACCTGGGTTGATCTCGGCTCAAGTTATTTGCCTTCAGAACTGAATGCAGCTTTTCTTTACGCTCAAATTGAAGTGGCTGATAAAATAAACGATGTGCGTATCGGCTTGTGGTATTCGTATTATCAGCGTTTGGAGAAGCTGAGAGATGAAGGCCGAATCGAACTTCCTTTTGTACCCGACGATTGTAAACATAACGGACATCTGTTTTATATCAAGTGTCGGGATCTTGACGAGAGAACAGCGCTGATCAATTTGTTGAAGAAACACGAAATACTGACGGTATTTCATTATATTCCCCTACACTCGGCACCGGCCGGTAAACAATTCGGTCGTTTCAACGGGGAGGATAAGTATACAACACTGGAAAGTGAGCGCCTTTTGCGTTTACCGATGTATTATGGATTACAGGATAGTGAAGTGGATTATATTACCATGATAATAGGTGAATTTTTTAACACATTGTAATTTTGCAAAATGGTTATGACTTTTCGCAAATGAGACAATAGTTACCGGTTGGTTGACATTGTCGAAAAACAAGCACTTATGTGTGTTGACTGGCGCTTAGCAGATGTGTTATTCCGGAAACGGTTATTGACAAACCTGCCGGGATAAGCCAGGTATCTCCCGCCCGTAAATCGTAATCAATGCTGTTATGCGTGATTTTCCCTTTCCCTTCCGTTGCGCTAAGTACCAGAAATGAGTCATTTGCCGCAAATAGCATTGAACCGTTTACATAGCTTTCCGTCAGACAGAAATGGTTATTGTTTGTCAGTACACATCGTTTTCCGCCCTGTAGTGACTCGAACGATCGAGAATGTGCATGAGAGATTTCAATTGTTTTATCAAAAGTGATTACATCTGCAGCCTTTGTGGTGTGCAGTTCCCGCAGATTGCCTTTATCGTCTCGCCTGCCGTAATCATAAATCCGGTAGGTGATGTCCGAGTTTTGCTGTATTTCGTAAAGAACAATGGAGCCTTCGACTGTTCCGTGAACCATTCCCGGTTCAATGGTAAGAAAATCACCCTTTTGTACATCAGTGGTTCTGAACATGTCTTCGAATTTGTTAATCTCCGCGTTATGCGCAAACAATTCAGGGTTCACACCTTCGTTCATACCTGAAATGATCTTTGCATTGGGTGATGCTTTCAGAATATACCAGGATTCGGTTTTCCCGATGCTGTTTTCATAAATTTTTGCGTAACGGTCGTCGGGATGCACTTGTATTGAAAGGCGATCATTAATGTCCAGAAATTTGATAAGTAGGGGAAACCCGTCACCCCGAGCACATTCTTTGGCTGACAGTATTTCGGGATGTAGGGTTACAAGATATGATAGTGTCATGCCTGCATATCTGCCATTATCAATTTGTGACAGAGCTGTCGGGAATACACTTGCTTCCCATGATTCACCGAAACATTTGTCATCCGCAATCGAAAAAGAGAATAGTTTCGAAAATCCATTTCCACCCCATGGTTTCTCTTTGTATATTTTCGAAAGTTTTAGCGGATACATTTGTTTTTCGTTCCTTTTAGTTGTTGTTTTGTGTTTCAGCAGCGAGAACATTTCGCATAACGAGCGTGATTAGTCAATGAGAAAGTTAAAAAGATTCATATATCGTACTTTGTTGCTTTCACAAGCTCGTGATGCTGCAGTCATATCAGCAAGAATCTAGAGCAAATTCGATGATAAATGAATCAATTCTGTTTCTGACACTAACTTGTCTATGATCCGATAATATATGTATTGAATATTTATTCATTAATTAGTAGAGGAAATGATTTTGTTGTTCATTGAAAGATAAAATGGTAAAACAAAAACGGTAAGACAAAAAGGCGGTTCAATTTGAAAACCAAAATTGTCGCTCACCGCGGTTTCTGGCGTTCTTCGGCACTTGTACAAAATTCAATCGCTTCGCTTAGCGCAGCAGGAAAAGCCGCTATCTGGGGAAGCGAGTTTGACATTCAGTTGAGTGCTGATTCGATTCCTGTCGTTTATCATGATCGTAAAATTGCCGGTCTGGAAATACAGAAAACCGAATACGCCAAACTAGAAGAGTTGCAAATTGTAAACGGAGAAAAACTCCCCGTACTTCGTGACTACCTCCGTTGCGCCGTAATGTACCCGAATATACATCTCGTCGCCGAAATAAAACCTCACGATAGCCTTCTTCGCGATAGAGCTGCTGCAGATATAGTATTGCAAATGATTCGTGATTTTCATCTCGAACGGCGTACGGACTTTATTTCGTTTAGCCCTCAGCTGTGTGTTATTCTACACGAGCTGGCCCCGGAAGCATCGGTTGCGTCCCTGTCAAAAATGCTTTCTCCGCGGCAGGTAAAGGCCATGGGTCTTTCCGGGGTTGATTATGATTATAACGTGTTACGTGATAAACCACAGTTAATCGATGAGGCTCATGCGCTTTCATTGGAGGTTAATGTGTGGATAGTCAACAATCCCGCTATAATTAAGCGGCTCGTTCTTAAGGGGGTAGATTACATTACTACCGATAATCCGCTTGAAGCGATGAGTATAGTCGGGGCATTATAGGGAATACTTGTTAGTAGTTAGGGGTATAAAACCGTTTTCAATATAATTAAGGCATACATAGAATCAATTGTTCAGAGCTAATTCTGTTTTATCAGTATAAATATCGTTTTGTTATATTTATAAGAGAGAGTCAAATTTCAAAAAAAAAATAATTTTCAGCAGTTTTGTTGATCCCAACCGTTATATACGTGGAGAAGTATTTCTTCAGGGGGATCTATGCATACCACATCACTTTATGTCAAAGAAGATATTTTCGATCTTATGGAAGACAAAGCATCGGAAATGAATATTTCCGTTGCCGAGCTTATAAAGCATTTGATCGCAAGATTTTCCAGGCGTTATACCAGTCGTCTTGAATATCGAGAATGCTCTGTTAGCTACCAGCCGCCGATGAAGGAGAGCCATCTTTTTGTTATTACCTACTCCGATGAGGAATATGAACAGGTTCTGGATATAAGAAAGATATGGAAAGTCAGTGTTTCTTTTTTTGTTTTGTTGGCATTTTTGCACTATTTGTATTGTGAAGAAAGTGGCAAATCGGTGGAAATCAGGCGGAAGCTTTCACATAGTTATATGCTTACAGATTACAAGTTTCAAAAATATGTAAACAAAACAACTATATTGTTCACATGCACATGGGGAAAGAGACGGATAAAAAACAAAAGGGAATAAGAAAAAAGCTCAGAGTCCTTACAATCCTCCACCAACCCAAATCGAACAATAAAGTCGAAAGACACATTATATCAAACTCGCTCTTCTTTCATATACAGTCTTTTGCCTTGACGAAAAAAGATATAAGCCTCAATTTGTATAAAAAATGAATGCCGGGTGTCGGCAAGTGGAGATTTTCGGTGGAAGTTAACGAATTTATTCGTGCTGTGGAGACACTCGGGGTCGACTGCTATGCGGGTGTTCCCGATTCGCAGTTAAAGGCCTTATGTGATACACTTTACGATAGTTATGGGGTCGGAGACAGTCATCTGGTTGCTGCTAACGAGGGTGCGGCTGTCGGCTTTGCCGCGGGACACTATCTTGCAACCGGCAAACCTGCACTAGTTTACATGCAAAACAGCGGTATCGGCAATGCGGTCAATCCCATCTGCTCTCTGATAAATGACCGTGTCTATGCGATTCCCGTCGTGTTTGTCATAGGCTGGCGGGGCGAGCCCGGTGTTCATGACGAACCCCAGCATGTATTTCAGGGGCAGATAACGCTGGATCTTCTCAAAGTTCTCGACATTATGGCCTTCGTCATAACAAAAGAGACGACATACGAAGAGTTCACGGCAATGCTTAACGAGAGCAAACCCGTGATCGCCGCCGGAAAAAGTGTCGCCTTTGTCATAAAAAAGGGAGGGCTTTCGACTGCGGTGAAACCAGGGTATTTGAACGGATATCCGCTTACTCGCGAGCAGATTGTCTCGAAGATAGTTTCACAGGCGAAAGAGGGCGACATCTTCGTTTCAACAACAGGAAAGCTTTCAAGAGAGCTCTTCGAAATTCGCGAAGCACTGAAACAATCACATAAGTACGATTTTCTCACCGTCGGTTCGATGGGGCATAGCCTCATGATCGCCTATGCGATAGCCCGGCAAAAAAAAGAGCGCCGAATCTGTTGTCTTGACGGTGACGGGGCTGTTTTGATGCATACAGGCAGTATGGCTGTTGTCGGCGCGGGTAAACCCGAAAATCTCATTCATGTCGTGATTAATAATGAAGCGCACGAAACTGTCGGCGGCATGCCTACCGTTGCCTCCAAAGTGAACTTTGTCGATCTTGCTCTTGCCAGCGCTTATGCAGTCGCTTACCGTGCAGAAACAGAAGCTGAACTTGACGATGTGCTTAAAACAGCCTATACCGCCCGCGGGCCAGTATTTATCGAAGTGAAAGCGAATCTTGTTTCTCGTGCCGATCTGGGGCGGCCTACGACCAGTCCTGTCGAGAACAAAGACTCCTTTATGAGCTATCTTTCAGCGGAGAAACAGTGATAGTCTAATACCAAATTAATATAAGCATCGGCATTTGCGGCCGACTCATGGGGGGGGATACCTATCCCCCCGTAGTCGAATCGTGTTTCAGAATGCCGGTGCCGATAACAGGAAAAATCTGTGAAAATACTGATACTCAATTCGGGACTCGGCAAACGCATGGGTGCCCTGACCGCAGACCGGCCCAAGTGTATGGTCGAGATTGTCGACAAGACGGCTGCCATCGATGTGCAGCTGCGGGCAATAATGAAACAGGGTGCGCATGAAATCGTCATCACGACAGGCCCCTTTGCTGAAGTGTTGCAGCGTCATGTTGCCGCCAATTACCCCTCGGCGAAAGTCACCTGGGTCAACAACGCGCAATATGCGACAAGCAATTACATCTACTCCATCTAGCTTGCGAAAAAGCATCTCGAAGACGATATCGTGATGATGCACGGCGATCTTGTGTTTGAACAAAGTGTTTACGATGACATTATACAGAGCCAGTCGAGCGTAATGGTTGTCGACAGTATGCTTCCCTTGCCCGAAAAAGACTTCAAGGCCCGAATAGAGGGGGGAAAAATTTCTGCGGTGGGTATCGAGTTCTTCGAGCAGGCCCTTGCCGCACAGCCTCTGTACAAACTGAACAAAGCGGACTGGATGATCTGGCTTGAGCGCATTAGTGATTTCTGCGAGAAAGGCAATCGCTCGGTATATGCCGAGAATGCTTTCAATGAGGTGTCCACGCGGATGAATATTATGCCCCTTGATGTCAAGGGGCGAGTCTGCGGCGAAATCGACACCGAAGAGGATCTGCATACCATGAGAAAAACCGGGATAAAGGAATTACAACGATGAAAAAAGTGTATCTGAGCATGAGTTCCGATATTATTCATAACGGACATATAAAGATAATCTCAAAAGCCGCCGAGCTCGGCGAACTGACCGTTGCGGTGCTGACCGACGAGGCTGTGGCAAAATACAAGCGCTATCCCCTGCTGCCTTTTCAGGAGCGCGTTGAAGTGATCGGCAACATCAAGGGCGTTACCAATGTGGTTGAGCAGCGCGACATCGATTACGAGGAAAATCTGCTGCGTTACAAGCCCGATATCGTCGTTCATGGAGACGACTGGAAAAGCGGCTTTCAATCGTCGGTGCGCGAGAAGGTTATCGCCGTTCTGAAAACATACGGCGGCGAGCTGGTCGAATTTCCCTATACCGCCGACCCCAATATTGAGGCGATCGAGCTCAATGCCCGCCGCATTCTCGCGATGCCCGAGAAACGTCGTCCGCGGCTTCGCACATTGCTGGCGCAGAAAGGCTGTCTGAGCATTATGGAGGCGCATAACGGGCTTACCGGTCTTATCGTTGAGAATACGAAAGTTGAACAGAACGGTGAGATCAGACAGTTCGACGGCATGTGGATCTCGAGCCTCTGCGATTCAACCGCCAAGGGCAAACCCGACATTGAACTCGTGGATACCACGTCCCGCATCAACACGATCGATGAGATAATGGAAGTCACCACAAAGCCGATTATTCTCGACGGCGACACCGGCGGGCTGGTCGAGCATTTTCAGTTCTTTGTGAAAACACTCGAGCGTATGGGTGTGTCCGCGGTCATCATCGAGGACAAAGTCGGGCTCAAGAAAAACTCTCTTTTCGGTACCGAAGTCGAACAGCAGCAGGCTCCCATCGCCGATTTTTCCGAAAAGATACGCTCCGCCAAAAAAGTGCTGACCACGCCCGAATTCATGATAATCGCCCGCATTGAAAGCCTGATACTCGAACAGGGCATGGATGACGCCATAAAGAG
>JAEWVL010000234.1 GCA_023396665.1 Spirochaetota bacterium | reverse complement strand
ATGCTGATACACGTTGAACCTGAGGACACTATTCTCTATTTCTCTTCGGGGGTGACGATGGCGGCAAATACCAAAGGGGAACTGTTCGGCAAAGAACGGCTTGTTCAGCAATTTGCCAAGTCGATGTTCGATCCTTCTCTCGTGATCACACAGGCTATTTCCGAGGCGATATACTCGTTTACCGATTACGGAAGCACACAGGAGGACATCATTCTTGTTGCGGTGAAACGCAAATAGATGCCGCACATTCCCGATTTTATTTATCAGCGAGGGAGGGATACCTTTAACACAACAGCACTCAGAAAGGGATGTTTTCCGAAAGGTCGTCTTTGACGAACAGCCTGAAATCGATTTTCTCTTTTTCGCTGATATCAACGGTACTTTCCGTTATCGAGTAATAATATGTCCTGCCCGCATCCTCTTCGGAATAAGCTGCGTTTGAAATCTGGCTTAGCCGTTTCATAAGGGCGCGCTGAAAGGGGTCCGCCTCATCTTCCCTGTATTTTGACGCGCGCACAAATATCGTGCCTCCGTAACTGTTACGGTCCTCTATCAGAACCGATGCCTGCATCGCACTCATCTGCGAAAAGATGTAAACGTAGCGGACATTTCCCGACACACCCCTGGCTTCGGTGCTCGCATAGGCGGGCACATATTTTCCCGCCTGCAGGTTTCTGAAATAGAAGCGGTTTTTCCTGTTCAGGGCGGAATCGACGATCAGACCGTCGCTTAATCGCTGCAGACTGAAGCTTTTGGGAAAATATTCTTCTGTAGTGTTCGGAAGGGTCAGGGTATAGGCCGCATAATAGGATTTCGATTCGGGAATGACCGGTATTTGCTTGCAGGCCGGCAACAGGATCGCCATCAGCGCCAGCAAGGTGATTGTTTTAAAAAGAACGAGTTTCATGCTCATTTGTATCCCCCCGTAATAGTATCGACAGCCGAAGGCACCTTTCTTGAAAAGACTTTTTTTGTGGCAATTAATACCCCTGTGCTTATTCTTGTGTCTTTCGGATTTATCAGGCGCATCCGGATGCGCACCCGTACACAAGCGCGTAACATTCGAGCAGGAGCCGCTAAACATGCAAAATCAGATCGTTCCCGAATATCTTCATATGGCCGCACATTACGACTATCTTTTGCGACACGTGAATTATTCGGCATGGTTCAATTATATCAAAAAGAATATTGAGGTGTGGTGCAAAATACGGCCGCAGCGCATTCTCGAAATCGGCACCGGAACCGGCCGTTTCGGCAGCAAGTTTTCCAGTTACGATTACGAGATATACGGAATGGACATCTCGCTGGACATGCTGCGTGCGGCGAACATGAGGGCTTTCAACAATTATCGTATTTTCTGTGCCGATGTACGCTCGGTTGTAACCCGGCGTAAATTCGGATTCATCTTTGCCGTTCATGACACGATGAACTACCTGCTGACCTATGAAGATCTTCAAAAAGCTTTCACCAGTATCCATAATATGCTCGAAGATGACGGCATTTTCTTCTTTGATCTTACCACCGAGACGAACATTCTGCGTCACTTTGACGGTGTCGAAGAACGATACGAGCACTCAGGTACCGGCATTCTCTGGCAGAACGAATACGACCGTGAAAAAAAGATCATCACCTCGACACTGCACTTTCATGACAGGACGGGAGAATGCGTTTTCACGGAAAATCATGTTCAGAGAATCTACACTCATGAGGAGATTGTTCCGATACTCAAGAGAGCGAATCTCGCTCTGCTCTCGCGCCAAAGCGATTATACTTTTGATCCGCCCGACGAAGAGACGGTCATGGAAAATTTCATTGTCAGGAAGATAAGCTGATGTCTTTTGTATTCACATTGTTCGGTCTGATTATCGCGGTTAGCGTATTTCTTTACCTTATCTACGCCGCCGACAGCGGAAAACGCAAGTTTGACGAATTGCGTTCTTCGGTAAAAATCGCCCCCTCGGCGGCGGCGCAGCATCCGGCAAATAGAAGCGCGACTTCCGGTGCCGCCGATTCAGCGGGAGGCATCAGACAGTTTACGCGAACCAATAAGGCGAGCATGCTCGACGATCGGCTGAAGGATATGCTGCCGCAGCGAACCTGCCCGCTTTGTCACAGCGAGTTGCGCCGCGACGAGCCGCTCTACGCCCACAACATGGAGTACAGCGGCAAGCGCACGATTCTCATCTACGGCTGCCCCTACTGTTACAAGGACGAAAAAAAATCGAAGAGGGTGAGCGGATAGGTGCTTCGTGATCTGCTGTACGATAGATGTCTCTTCTGTCCCCAATTATGAGAAAACATCATTATTTTTTGCATTTTTCCTTTCTGAAACGTTATACACAGAAGGAGAAAGCCATGAGAACATCTATAAATCTTCTGTGTACAAATCTCGAGATACTGATCGATGCCTGCGAGCGTTGCAGGATGAAGCACTCTGTAGTTATTAATCTTTGTTTGCGTAAATTCTTTGCCGCACATCCCGATATGCTGGACGATAATCGTGAAGCAAGAACGGTGGAATACCAGCCGAAGGGTTTGGGCTATGTGATTTTGACGCTCGTGTTTGATCCGGATGTTTTTAATCTTTCCGTGTTCTTTCGTGCTTTTTGCCGGATTTCTGTTTCTGCTCTTGTTTCAATGGCAATAGCCGGCCATTTGGATGAAGTGCTGAGGGAAATCGAGGGTGAAGAAGAAATCCTGCATAACTATGTGGATTATAGTTTGCTCATGCGACATAATGATGCCAAAAATATGCCGGAATGGACAATAAACTGGGAATTAGAGGAAAACCCAAGACCGACATAACAGAACCACCACTAAAAAAACACAAACGTTGCCAGGTAAATTATAGCAAATTGTAATAACAAAATTACAATATAAATGTACTATATAAAACGTTCCGGGATCTTATCCCCGGAACGCTTGTTATTTGCTTACCGCAGAATAATCCAAATCCTGCCTTTATATATTCAGAAAATCCATCGTCCCTTTGTCGAGGCTGACATCGAGCGCCTTCATGTTGTCAAAATACTGCTCTGCACGGCTGAATCCGAGCAGGGGAATAATCCCGGGACGAAGGTGCAACATCCAGGCAAGTACGAGCGTGTTTCCGTCTACACCCAGCTGTCGCGAAACCTCATCGAGACGCTTGAGTCTGGCCGCCGAATCGGGGGTATCGTAGGCGGCCCAGTTATAATAAGCCCTGCGCTTCTCTTCACTGGCATAGATACCCTTCAGAAGCGGCGAATAGGCCAAAAGAGTCATTCCGGGATTCTCTTTCATAAAATCGAAAAGTTCTCTGCCCGCAGGCGCAGCTATACCCGGATCGAAGGCCGACGAGGCACGCAGATACGAAAACTCCTGTTGCACGGCTACAGGCATGGCCCATCCGTTTTTCTCGCAAATAGCCCGTATGCGTTCGAGCCGCCAGGTCAGCACATTACTGTAGCCGATGTGCCTGACTTTACCTGAAACGACCATCTCGTTCAGCGCCCCGAGTGTTTCTTCAAGCGGTGTTTTGCGGTCATCGACATGAATGTAGTACAGATCCACATAGTCGGTGCCAAGACGCGCAAGACTGCCGTCGATGGCCTTTTTCAGTGTTTTGGCCGATGCCCCTTCATAATTTGACGGGGCTTCCTCCCATCGGGGCACTCCGTCGGCGTTTCTGATCGCACGGCTGTCGGGAAGTCTCGCTCCCGCTTTCGTCGCAATGAAAAGCTTTTCCCTGTTGTTTCGCAGCTTCATCCACTCACCGAGCAGCAGCTCACTTTCATCACCGACGTTCTCGCCCTTACCGATCCACCAGGCGTAACAGTTTGCGGTATCGATAAAATCACATCCGCGTCCGTAATAATCATCAAGAACACGGAAAGAATCTTCACGATTCATGACCGTTCCCATCAACATGGCGCCCAGGCAAACCCGGCTCACCTCTGCACCGGAATTTCCGAGAGCAATCCGTTTTCCTTTTTCCATTGTATCCTCCTGTCATATGGGTTCTATAGTTAGTAGCATGTTTATATCACATCTTTTCGGTGATCAAAGAGCCACTATTGCTTTTTTTCAGGGAACCACCCGCTTCGTTTGGCAAAAAGCCGGTCCCATGTGAATTCTCTGGCGATACCTTCTGGAAATAAATTGACAGCCGGGCAAAAACCGTCTTCACTGTGCTTCTTCGTATATCTGCAACAGCGAGAGAAGGCGGCATTGCAAAAAATATTCGGTCTTGATGCGGAACAACTGCTTCTCGGAGAAGCCGGAGAAATGATGAGAGCTGCCGGTGCCGCCGCAGACCCCGGCATTGTTATGCACCCCGAGGCTCTTGCCGCCTTTGAGCGGCTGCGTGAAGATGCCGCCGCTGCGGGCTTCGATCTGAAAATACATTCCGCTTTCCGTTCGTTTGAACGGCAGCTTTCCATCTGGAATCGTAAGGCCGCCGGTGAGCTTCCCGTTCTGGATGACGCTTCGAAGCGGGTGGATATTTCGACGCTCAGCGAACACGAGCTTATGCTGCAAATTTTGCGCTGGTCGGCTCTGCCCGGCGCAAGCCGCCATCACTGGGGAAGTGACATCGATTATTATGAATCCAACGCTTATCTTTCATATGGCAAAATCGATCTTATCGTACAGGAGTATTGCGAAGGCGGTCCCTTCGCCGAAGCGAACCGATGGATTGATTCGCGTATTGCGCAAAAAAAGGCATATTCTTTTTTCAGGCCCTACGCGCATGACCGGGGCGGCGTCAACCGTGAACCCTGGCATCTGAGCTGGGCGCCGCTCGCCGACGTATGCCAGAATACTCTCTCGCAGTCTCTGCTGCTGAAAAAACTGCTGGCCAGTCCCCTGCTGCTGAAAGATACCGTCATCGAAGCGCTTCCGCTCATCTGGAAACGCTACATCATCAACGTGGAGCGCTCACAATGAGACTGCAAAGCACTGTACCCTTTCAGGCTTTTTCGTACGGCACAAGCGCCATGGGTCTGCCGCTCGAATATTTCCGCGACAGCGATCAGACAGAGCGCAAACTTGATCTGCTTGTGATGGCCGGGGTTCACGGCGAGGAGGCCGAGGGCATCTTCGTACTGAGTCGGGCGCTTCGTGAATGCGCGTCAATGCGTAACTGTGCGGTAATTCTTTGCGCGAACCCCGACGGTGTTCTGCGCGCGACCAGGGGCAACAGCAACGGGGTTGATCTGAACCGCAATTTCCCCACAAAAAACTGGAGCGGCAATCCCGTGATGGTTCGGCCTTTTGCAGACGGGCCGAGAGATCTGGCTCTTTCACCGGGCAGTGCCCCCGCCAGCGAGCCCGAGACCTGTCATCTGCTGTCGCTTCTGGAAACACTCGATGTCGACAACATCGTCTCCATTCACGCACCGCTGGCCTGCGTCGACGCCCCGGCGGAGAACACGCTTGCCGACCATCTTGCGCAACGCAGCGGATTGCGGCGGGTCATTGATATCGGCTATGAAACGCCGGGGTCGTTCGGTACCTGGTGCGCCGAGAATAACAAGAATATCGTCACCTTCGAACTGCCGAAAAAAAGCGGTGAAGACCTGGTGCGCAAGTACTCGCCGTTATTTCGCGAATTAATTGAAAAGGGGATATGAACTGCCATGGTACTGAACTATATCTGGGTCGGATTTTTTCTCATCGCTTTTGCGACGGCGCTCGTAAAACTGATCTTTCTGGGAGACCTGCAGGTCTTTAATGTAATAATGGACGCCACGTTCTCAATGTCGAAGACGGCTTTTGAAATAGCACTGGGACTGACCGGAGTGCTTACCCTGTGGATGGGTATCATGAAAATCGGAGAGGCCGGCGGCGTAATCAAAGTTTTCGCAAAACTCGTCGGTCCTTTCTTCAAGCGCCTTTTTCCCGAGGTGCCCGCCGGCCATCCCGCACTGGGCTCTATGGTGATGAATTTCGCCGCGAACATGCTCGGCCTCGATAACGCGGCGACCCCGATCGGCCTGAAAGCCATGCAGCAGCTGCAACAGCTTAACCCATCCGAAGATACGGCGTCGAACGCGCAGATCATGTTTCTGGTACTGAACACCTCGGGTCTGACGCTGATTCCCGTCAGCATTCTCGTGTATCGCGTACAGGCCGGCGCGGCCAATCCCGCAGACGTATTTATTCCCATCATGCTCGCCACTTTTTTTTCGACACTCGCGGGTCTGGTTGCGACATCGATTTATCAGAAGATCAATCTCTTTGACAGGGTCATCATGGCCTACCTTCTGGGTGCATGCGCGTTCATCGCCCTGCTTCTGTGGTACTTCAGTTCACTGACGCAGGAAACGCTCGCACTCGTGTCGACTTCGGCGGCGAACATTATTCTTTTCTCGGTCATATCACTATTCATTTTAAGCGCTGTTCTCAGGCGGGTCAACGTGTATCAGGCCTTCATCGAAGGCGCAAAAGAGGGTTTTTCTGTCGCGGTAAGCATTATTCCCTACCTGGTGTCAATGCTCGTCGCTATCGCCGTATTTCGCGCCTCGGGCATCATGGATATTTTTCTCGGAGCGCTAAAAACGGCTGTCAACGCTTTCGGCTTTGACGCAGCCTTCGTCGACGCCCTGCCCACCGCGCTCATGAAGCCGCTCTCGGGAAGCGGCGCCCGCTCGATGATGGTCGACGCGATGGCGACACATGGTGCCGATTCTTTTGTCGGCCGTCTCGCGTCGACCTTTCAGGGTGCGACCGACACGACCTTTTACATCATCGCCGTCTACTTCGGCTCGGTCGCAATCAGAAAAACCCGTCATGCGGTAATCTGCGGCCTTATCGCCGATGCGGCGGGTATCATCGCCGCACTGTTTGTCGCCACGCTGTTCTGGGGCTGAGGCGCTAAGAAATTACCGGAGAAAATAACTGATATGCGTATGTTCATTGCGTCAATGTTTATATTCATAACATGTTCAACAGTGCATGCGGGGAACATCTATACTTTCGGACCGTCGTTCGGCAAAGCGGGAAGAGCGAAAGAATACCATCCGTTCTGGTCTTTTGATGTTACCGCGAGTTGGACCGATATCAGGGGATATGATAGTACTTCTACATTTCCCGCACTGACCTTACCGAAACTGCCGGTTCCCTGGACAAGCCTCGGAATTAAACAGGTGATGTCTGAAAAAGATGATCATCCGCTTATTATTCACGGCGAGATCGGCGCATACTGCATTTTAAATACGGGGCTCGGATACAGTTACCCGCTTCAAAAGTATGATCAGGGAAAAGGAGCACGCCTGTTTCTGGGGCTTCCTCTCCCTCTCACTCTCTTTTTTTCTGACAGCATACCACTGTACATTGAGCCTTATGGAAGGGTGATGCTGAAAAAAAAGGGGGAAAGAGAATACGGTATTCTGATAAAATATTTTTTAGAATGAAGAATAGATTCCGTTTTTTATGGGAACTTTATCCCACGGGCAACATCCAACTTATCATTGGATGTTCTGCCACACAAAAAGGCAAGCAAATGAAGTTCTTGTTCGCTATAGTTTATTTTTTAACTTCTTATTTATCTTTTCCTTACTTTAAAGGTTTGAAAATTAAGCTCATATTTCTCATTCTTTTCATTTATAATTTCGATTATTCTCTTTTCTTCATTCAATTGAATATCCGTAATAAAAACACCCTGAAAATCCCTTTCGAGGAGAGAATTATATCTGGTCTTATATATGACAATAATTCTATCTTTAGATTTTGTTTTGGTGTTCCATACTTCAATAACTCCGCCATTAATAGGTCTGTTATTACTGTCAGTTGAGAAATGCTCTACACGAAATTCCAGATCATCAATATAAATTGATTCAAGTTCCCGGGGTGCAATTCTCTTTGAAAAAAGCAGGAAAGGAATAAGTAGAAATGCAATGGGTATCATAAACTTTTTCATAGGATGCCTCCATAATCAAATAAACGGGAATTGCTGATAACGTTCGAGATTTTGGACCTTGCGACAGCCCTATCGCCGCAATGTGGCGCAGGCCGGGCACCGCAATGGCCGATCACCCTTTATCCACAAGAAGCGTCGCAAAACTTTGTGCCGGCAAAGCGCATTCATACAC
>JAEWVL010000212.1 GCA_023396665.1 Spirochaetota bacterium | reverse complement strand
ACGGTAAATTTTTCGATACCCATACCGGTGATATCAACCGCATCGGCGGTGAAACGCTCGATCATCTGCTTCTTCTGCTTTTCATTAACCTGTCCAAGTCCGAGTTCTACATTGATTATTGGCATAGTTTTCTCCTGCTCACATGTTCTGGTGCCCGAAACCCCATATCCGCCCGAAGATCTCTGTGTTGCCGGCTTTTCCCGAGATATTCGATGTTTCGGATTAGCTGAATCAGTCACTACAACAAATGTAGCAAACTACGTAATATGTAGCAAGCTATTTTTTTTGTAGCGTTCGTTATTTTGTCGTCATCACGAGATTTTCGGTGCGCGACATCGATACAGCTTGTTTCTGTCATTTGAAAACACTAAAACCGGCATCTTTTCATGCCGGGCGTAAACTCTCAGTTATCAAATCGCTTCAGGCTTCCTCTTTCAAAGGTCCATTCGGGTGTACGCAGAATCTCGTCGCGCACATAGTACCAGGGGGATATATCTTCATATGATTTGAGAATGTGAAATTGCTGCGAAGGCATGTAACTTTGCCCCAGAAGCATCACCTTTTTTCCGCTTTTCGCGTCAAGGGCCAGATCACAGACCAAAACAGCGTGTCCGGGGCTTCCCCCGAAGATAAACACGTCACCGATACGAATATCGCCGATATCCACCGTCCGCATTTCTCTGGAAAGCGAAAGCGTACCGGCATAGGCATAGATGAACGCAAGATAGGCATCGAACACTTCACGTCCGTATCCCCCCTGCCTTCCGCCGATCCAGTCCGTTTTGTTCCCGCTGACTTTGACGCGCTCACCTCGCGCATAACGGGAATAGGGAACCCTCATCCCGTTCGTCAGAGAGAACACTATGGCGTCATAATTTTTTGTTTCGTACAGATATTCGGCACGCAATTTAATGATCGCATCGGCACATTGAATAAGGTCTTTATCGAGCAACTCCATCCTGAAGACCGCCGCGTGAACCTGTTGCTGCTTTATTCTGCCGTCAAACAGTCGTACTGGCGATCCCTGTTTATATAGAGGATAACGCCGCAGATACTGCGCGAAACTGCCCTCCGCACCATACAATCGCTTATATGATCGCGGCGGGCTAAATCTTTGTTCTACTGTCTCGCCATGCGACAGACTGTATTGTCCGCAAACAGAGGCGCCGCAAACAACGATAACAAGCAGCAGAATTACCCTCATAACAGCCCCCTATTTTTCCTGCAGCCGGATTGTTATCCACCCACGCCGCAAAAACTCAACAATATTCTTTACTTACGAAAACAACAAAACAGATCATACAGAATTTATCGCAAAATACCAATCCTGAAAAATATTCTTTACAATAGCCCCCGCCTTTTTACTATGTGACCATTCCGGGGTGTGGCGCAGCCAGGTAGCGCACATGACTGGGGGTCATGTGGTCGCAGGTTCAAATCCTGTCACCCCGAATCCACCGAGGTTCTCATGAATCTAAAGTATCTCTCACCGGAAACGATAATTTTCTCAGAAAAGACAGAGAAGCAGCACGTCATCCGTGAGATGGTTGCCCGTCTTGAAGAACTTGGTAAAATAACAAATTCGGTACGGTATTATTCTCAGGTAATTCACCGTGAATCACTTGAGAATACCGGTATCGGAAACGGTTTTGCAGTACCCCACGCTCGCACCGATTCTCTCGACGATCTCATCATTCTGTTTTCTGTTCTCAAAGAAGGCATCGATTATCAGTCTTACGACGGTGTTCCTGTCAGATATGTTATGCTTTCCCTGTTTCCCACAAGCAACAGCACTACCTATCTGTTTTACATCAGCATGATGGCCAAGATATTTTCAATCGAAAAGAATGTCGACCGTCTGGACAAGGCCAAAACCCCCGAAGAGATATACGCAGTCTTTGACAGCGCTACTGATGTCTATTTCAACGAGATTTCCGACAAGCCCGCAGAACCTGTGGAAAACAGCTCAAATCTCAGCGGCATACCGAGCGCCGATCTCGAACTGCTCATTCGTCTTGACCGTCTCAACAACATGCAGTCAAAAAATCCCACGGCATCCATTGCCGACAATATCGAAAACCTCAAAAGGCTTATCGACAAGCGCTCGCTCGCCTACTACGAACGCATGCGCAGCAAATGCGAGAATCCCTTCGCCTATATCGACAAGCATGCCTGCTCGGGCTGTCACATGGCCATCCCCCCTATTCAGATGAACGCCATACGTGAACGCAAAAGCATTCAGATATGCCTGACCTGCGGCCGTTTTCTTATTCACCTTTAATCTGCTGTTTCTTTTAACAGGAGCCGCTTTCCCACGGGCGAAGGGTGCCAGACCTCTCACCGGTATAGTCGTCAAATCAGAAAAGCGCACACCCCTGTTATGAGAGACACAATACGCGAAGGATCATTTAACTATTTACCAAACAAACCGGCATTCCGTTCAGCAAAGCTGTTTACCGGCTTATGCCCGCACTTTCTGCATTTTTCGTAATAAGGAGAGTTAATTTCTCCGCATTCCGCACACGAGTAATCGGCAATCATCTTGTCGTGCCAGGCCTCAAGTCCATATTCTTTTCGATATTTTGCTGAAGCAAATAGTTCGGCACGGTGAGGCATTTTCGTTTGAAAATCAAGCAACCCGGCACAGGGATAATCAGAACATTCTTCGCAATTAACCAAACCGCGTTTTTGTGTGCAGCTTCTGAAATAACAGTCACGACAATGCGGACTGAGCAGCTCCGAACGACAACCCTTGCAAGGCATCTCACTCGGACTTGTTCCCATTTTCAGAGCAATCCTTTCCAACTCCACAGGATCTTTTTCTGTTGCGATATACACTCCGCAAGACTCGCAAAACAAACCGCAACATGCAACGGACTCATTCATTCACATATCCCCCATAAATTTACCATTCAAGAGCAAGCTGTTACTCAAGAGGCAATAATTGCAAAAGGATTATTTCGAAACCTGTCTTTTCACAATTATTTAGCCTAATCAAACTACAATAAACAAGGATTAGACATTACAGCTGGCAACAGTTTTCAGGTTTGAAATATTTAAGAAAGTAATTTTCCGTCATTTTTTTTAAAAAAATTCAACAAATCGACAAAGCAAAGAAAACAAAAAAAAAGAGTCACATTCGATAAACACTATTTCTATGGTCAAATTTTGCTGATGAAAACGTATACATTACATCATTTCGCCACATTCATAGCGGTGTTTTGTTGAAAAGTTTTTTTAAAATGAAAAGTGACTCTTATTTGGCCTTTTATGACACTTTTTTTGATAACAATTTCACATGCCTCGACAATAAGTTCTTGACGATTTCAAAATAGCATTTCAATAATCTTACATTCTTAAATATGAACCGCATTATTTCAGGTTCATACCGGATCGGGTGTCCGGAAAAAAACAGGAGGTTTTCTAAATGAGAAAACACAGTGTAGTATTGGTTCTGCTTGCATTGCTCCTCGCTTCTTTTATCGGTTGCGGCAAGCAAGGTGCAGGTGGTAACAAAATCGGTATTTCTATGCCTACTCAGAGCTTGCAGCGCTGGAATCAGGACGGCGCGAACATGAAAGCTCAGTT
Source organism: Spirochaetota bacterium (assembly GCA_023396665.1). Lineage (GTDB taxonomy): Bacteria > Spirochaetota > UBA4802 > UBA4802 > JAFGJZ01 > JAEWVL01. The sequence continues at coordinate 13,700 of JAEWVL010000212.1, read as the reverse complement.
CGAGAAAGCTGGTTACAAAGTTGATCTCCAGTATGCTGGTGACAACGACATACCTACTCAGGTTGCCCAGATCGAAAACATGATCACAACCGGATGTAAGGTTCTTGTAATTGCCGCTGTTGACGGTTCTTCTCTTACAGAAGTGCTCAAGACTGCAAAACAGAAAAAAGTACCCGTTATCGCTTATGACCGTCTTATCATGAACAGCGACGCGGTTTCTTACTATGCGACTTTCGACAACTTCAAAGTTGGAACAATTCAGGGCGAGTATCTTCGTGATGCACTCAAACTTGATTCTACAGATGGTCCGTACTACATCGAGCTTTTCACCGGTTCTCCCGATGACAACAACATCAACTTTTTCTTTGGCGGCGCAATGAGCATTCTTAAGCCTTACATCGACAACGGCAAACTCGTTGTTAAGTCTGGCCAGATTGAAAAAGCTCAGGTTGCAACTCCGAACTGGTCAACTGAAGAAGGCCAGAAACGTATGGAAAACCTTATCACATCTATGGGTTATGGTCCTAACGGTCAGAAACTTGATGCAGTTTATTCTTCTAATGACTCTGTTGCTCAGGGTATCACTAACGCTCTCGTTGCAGCCGGCTACACTAAAGAGAACTTTCCTCTTGTAACTGGTCAGGATTGCGACAAAACTTCTGTTATCAACATGCTCAAAGGCATCCAGGCTATGTCTATCTTCAAAGACACTCGTACTCTTGCAGCTCAGGTTGTTAAGATGACCGACCAGATCATGAAGAACCAGCCTGTTGAAGTTAATGACACAAAAACATATGACAACGGTACTGGCGTAGTTCCTTCTTTCCTTTGCGAACCCGTTTTCGGAACTATCGACAACTACAAAGAATTGCTTATCGATAGCGGTTACTACAAAGAGTCTGATCTTGCATTCTGATTCTTTTTTTGTTTGATTTTAAAGGCTTCCCGGAAACGGGAAGCCTTTAATGAAAAGCGCAATATTGTACAGGGATAAGCGGTGCGGTCTTTTACAGATCTGCCGGTTTTTATTATAAGTAATCATTGTTTCAAATTTGCAAACAGAAGCCCCGGCAGATATTTTCATCGCACACGATAGAGAAATCTCCGGTGTTCAAACAGGAATTTTTAAGTAAGGCGGCATTTGGATTTTATCTTGATGTTCCTTTACGGCACAAACACCGATAGATTCAGGTTTTCATTATTATAGCCGCATTTTTTTTGATATACCTGCTTTATTCTTTCTCATGTCTTAACCGACTGTCCGGTTTGAGTGCTGATTTAAGATACAAAAACGGAGGATGACATTGGCACACACGTTGTTAGAGATGAAAAACATCACCAAGACCTTCCCCGGAGTTATCGCACTGGATAATGTTAACATTCAGGTCGAAAAGGGAGAGATTCACGCAATCGTCGGTGAAAATGGCGCAGGTAAGTCCACACTGATGAATGTTCTGAGCGGGATTTATCCCTACGGCTCATACTCCGGAGATATTGAATATGACGGTAATCACTGTAAATTCAACACAATTAAAGACAGTGAACATTTAGGTATAGTTATTATTCACCAGGAACTCGCACTTGTTCCCCTGCTGTCGATCGGCGAGAACATGTTTCTCGGAAACGAACGCGGCACATACACGAGTATCGACTGGGACCAGACCTTCGCCAAGGCTGACTCACTGTTGAAAATGGTGGGCTTGAGCGAATCTTCGCGCACACTGATCAAAGACATCAGTGTCGGCAAACAGCAGCTGGTTGAAATAGCCAAGGCTCTGGCGAAAGACGTAAAACTGCTTATTCTGGACGAACCCACGGCATCACTCAACGAGTCCGATTCCAAAAAGCTGCTCGATCTTCTTCTCAGCTTCAAGGAAAAGGGCATGACCTCGATTTTGATTTCACACAAACTCGGCGAGGTTGCCTACGTTGCGGACAAGATTACCATCGTTCGTGACGGAGCTGTCATCAAGACACTTGACAAGACAAAAGACAGCTTTGATGAAAACGACATCATATGCGGCATGGTCGGCCGTGAACTTACCGACCGCTTTCCGAAACGGGAATCCCATATCGGTGATATCAACCTCGAAGTGAAAAACTGGACGGTCTATCACCCGATGTACGAAGGCAAAAAGGTTTGTGACAATATAAACCTCAACGTTCGAAAGGGAGAAATCGTCGGAATCAGCGGACTTATGGGCGCGGGACGAACCGAATTCGCGATGAGCGTGTTCGGAAAAAGCTACGGTCGCGACATAAGCGGTCAGCTCTTCATTAACGGCGAAGAGGTTCACCTTCATTCTGTTACCGATGCGATCAGGAAAAAGCTCGCCTACGTTACAGAAGACCGGAAAGGCAACGGCCTGATCCTGAGCAATCCCATATACGTTAACACGACACTTGCAAAGATGGACAAGGTAAGCCGTCTCAGCGTAATCGATTCTGATCTTGAAGTCCGGGTCGCAAACGAATACAAAGAAAAGCTTCGTACCAAATGCTCGAGCGTCATGCAGAACGTCGGTAATCTTTCAGGGGGAAACCAGCAAAAGGTTCTTCTCAGTAAATGGATGTTTGCCGATCCGGACATCCTGATTCTCGACGAACCGACACGCGGTATCGACGTCGGAGCAAAATATGAAATTTGCTGTATTATGAATCAGCTTGTCGCGGAGGGAAAAAGTGTTCTGATGATTTCCTCCGAACTGCCCGAGATTCTCGGTATGTGCGATCGCATATACGTGATGAACGAAGGAAAGATTGTAGCAGAGTTTCCCAAAGAAAAGGCAACACAAGAGTCTATCATGGCTTCAATTCTTACGTCTACTAAAGGAGCTGAATAATTATGAAATTCTTAAACACCGTCCTGGATTCTATGAAAAAGAACGGAATGCTGATCGCGCTCATCGGCGTTATCATTCTTTTTCAGGTTTTGATTGTGGCTACCGACAAGGGAGCATTGCTTAATCCGGCAAACGTTTCAAACATCATCAGTCAGAACGCATATGTCGTCATTCTCGCCACCGGTATGCTGCTGTGTATTCTTACCGGCGGTAACATCGACCTCTCGGTCGGCGCGGTTGTTGCCGTCATCGGAGCGGTTGCGGGAACCATGATCGTCAACATGGGTATTAATATCTATGTATCGATCGTCGTTTGTCTTCTTCTCGGTATTGCCATCGGCGCATGGCAGGGCTTCTGGATCGCGTTTGTCCGCATCCCCCCCTTCATCGTAACTTTGGCCGGTTTTCTTTACTGGAGAGGGGTTGCGTTGCTGATTCTTAACGGCTTAACCATTTCTCCTTTTCCGAACAAATATCTGAGATATTTCAACAGCTATCTGCCTACAACCAAAGAGGTTCTTCTCTCTCCTGAAGAGGCAGCCTTTGTAAAACTCGTAACGCTTATTATCGGCATTGTCATCTGTGTGGCATTTATTATTTATCAGTTTACCGATCGTGCAACAAAGAAAAGAAAGGGTTATGACACCGAGAGCTTTCCCGCAATGATGGCTCGCATGGTTATAATCTCATCAGTTGTAATGTACTCGGCATGGCTGCTCGGACAACACAAGGGTATTCCTGTCGTACTTGTCATTCTCGCGGTAATCGTTATCAGCTATAGCTACTTCACTTCCAAAACGGTTCCTGGTCGCCACTTTTACGCATTGGGTGGAAACGAGAAAGCCGCACGACTTTCGGGTATTAATACCAACAAGGTACTCTTTATCGCATATACGAACATGGGCTTTCTCGCCGCAGTAGCCGGTCTGGTCGTTGCCGCTCGGTTCAATTCTGCGGGTCCTGCCGCCGGTAATCTGTACGAACTTGATGCTATCGGCGCATGTTTCATCGGTGGTGCTTCGGCCTATGGCGGAACAGGAACTGTCGGCGGAGCTGTTGTCGGTGCGGCGTTTATGGGCGTATTGAACAATGGTATGTCAATTCTCGGTCTTGACGCAAACTGGCAAAAGACGGTCAAGGGTCTTGTCGTTCTTCTGGCGGTTGTTTTTGACGTTCTTTCAAAGGAAAACCGCAAAACAAGCAGTTGATCCTCTTGTACTATTCATGACACCCGGAAGAAGTCCGCTTTTCAACAACAAAACAGCGGACTTCTTCCGGGTGTTTTCCCCCCCTCTTTCGTCTGACCTTCCTGTTTTTTCCTCTTTGCACACTTGCTGCTGCCATGCTTACAGTGAAGCAAGATACCTGCGGCAGGCATCAACCATAAAAATATGCGGATACAGTTTTTCATCATACCATAAGGATGCGAAATACAGACCGATCGGCGAAGGACTGATTCCTGATTTTTTTACATTCCGTATCATCCAGCTGAATCCGGCCTGTATCTCTTTGCCTTCGTATCCCCCCGAAACAAGCGCACATAGCGCGAGAGCAGTCTCCTCCTGGGTGGAAGGGACACCCCTCTGAGCACCCCAGCCGCCATCGGCATTACAATTAAGAACAAGATAGTCAACACCGCGCGCCAGCATGACCTCCACGAGAGAACGCCGTGATCTTTCTTTTATATGCACCAAAGTGTCAGAAAGATACACCGAGACTCTCGCACTGCCGTATACGGGATTACGATGCATGATATTGCCCTGATTACCGAACCACAGGGGAAGCCAGGAACCATCAGCATACTGCTGCGCCGCCAGGTATCGCAGGGCTCTGTCGAGAAAAATTCCGTATGCTTTCTTTTTCGATGGGGGGATACTCGTGACAAGGATGTCGGCGCTTCTGGAAACAGCCGCAATTGCATGTCCTGTCAGATCGGCGCAGCTGCGGTCAAAGGGAAGCTGCCCCCAGCCTCTGCAGAAAGTCGGTATCCCTCCGTCTGAATTCTGCATACTGACAAGCCAGTCGCAGCCGCGCAGTATAGCGTCCGTTTCGCGGGCACTTCCTTCATAAAGTTCCAGCAAAGCGAGTATGGATCCCGGCGTATCGTCTGCGTCGGGAACCGCACCATCAGCACCATTCCAGGCCCATCCGCCTGCTGCGGCTCCGTTAAATGGATGCACATCAACATACTGCAGACTCAGCAAATGTGTGCGCAAGCGTTGACGATCATCTTGTCTGATACATTTCGTAATTTCAGTTCCAAGAGCTTTGACAGAAAGCGTTGTCACCCAGGTTGAGAGGTTCGTGTCGATTGGAAATCCGCCGTCTTCGCGCTGAACACCGGCAAGAAAGCCGATGCCGCGCCCGATGACCCCCGAGGCTGGTATCGAAGCTGAAAGGCTCATGGCGACGAATGCTGTGAGCGGTATCGCTTCGAGAAAGCCTCCGCTTTCGGGCATTAGCGATTCAAGTTTCTTCAAGGCCGCAGGCAGCATTGCACGGCGCAGAAGATGAAGCAAAATAAAGCCGCGCCGCCTGCGTATAAAACAGAGAACACCAACGGCGATGAGTGCGGGAATGGCGTAACTAACAACCTGAAGTTTTAAGAAGCGAAAGAAGCGGGATGGCAGCAGAGAAAGTTCAAAGGGAAGTTGCGGTATTTTCTCAAAATCGGGAACAACGCCGCAAATGGCGAGCATGGCGAGAATCGGCACCGAGAAGGTGAAATCTTTCCCGTAGTGACTCAGAATTGAACTTTCGACATCGTTAGACACATCAATTTTATTCTTCGAAAAATAACGGAGCAAACGATCCAATGCCGTGTTGCAGCGCTTATCCTCTGCCATGCAGAGAAAGAGTGCGCCGTAACACAGCAGCGAGGTGCTGATATTGCTTTCGCTTTCGGGAGTGTCCCCGTATCCGCCGTCAACATTCTGATGATCGATAATCCATCCGGCTGCGGCGGCAATATGCCCTGAAAGCGAAGAATCTCCCTGCAGTTTCATTGCCGTTAAAGCGACAGCGGCGGCAAGCGCACTCGACGAGAGTCGCCCCTCCCAGAAGCCATCACCGTTACGCTGCGAACACAGATCCGCAACAAGAGATTCGTAGAATTCCATCACTTCCGTTTTACCAGTATTCATCACCCAGACAAGGCCCCCAACGCGAGAAGTCCGTAAAAAAGGTATTCGATATCAGTTCTGCGATCTGCTTCGCACACGGCGAAACTACCATTTTCATAGAGTGAAATCACATAATCAAGCAGATCGGCAGCGTGCAGACGTAAATCAAAGCCGCACAAGTTCAGCGCATAGCTGCCGACAGCTGTTGACAAAAGATCGGCCTGTTCAATATTTCGCGACACTCTGATACCGCCGTTTTCACTCAAGCGCGCAATGATTTCGCCGCATAGCATTTCAATGTCAGCGCCATGATGCGCATCAGAGATTATTCCGGATCGTCTGCCCGCATATTCAGGGCACACTTTTCTGTTAAGCTTCGCGTTTTCCGCAGCAAGCGGCAAATGTTGTCGAAGATGCGCAATGATCAGCCCTGCGGCAACCAAGGGAGTCGGCTGCCGAATCGCAGCCGATTGTGCGGAGCCAAAGCTCCTGACAAGCAATCTGCTCTCAGAAAAGTTTCCGATACTGACAAGAGCGAGCAATTCAAGATAAACGGAATACTCTTCGCCGATCTTCGGCAAACCCGCCGCACGGTTTTTGTACGATGCATAGAGCTGCAAAGCGCGATTTTTGTCATTCAGAACGATACGGGCAAGAACGACTTGCGCAAGCGCATCGGCACCCGTAACACACGAGGTTTCAGAGAACGCTCGAATATAAGCGTAAAGCGCACTTCTGTCTATTCTTATCTTGAGCGCACGGGATACAAGATAACCGAAAAGCGTATAGTAGATGTCCGGACGGCCCGCTCTGTCTGCAAAGCCTCCCTGTGCGGTCTGGCTGCTTTTGACAAAATCTCCAATCTGACGACGGGCCTCTTTTTTAAGACTTGCCCATCCCCGCCGCAGCGTCTTCTCGAATGATCGCATTACCGAAAAAGATCGCAATGCCGTCACGGCTTCAAATATATTCACCGAAGAGCCCCGCAATAATCTGATACATGGTTATTTTTATGTGTTTATTACCGATCCTGTCGAGAATGTCATACACAACAGAAAGTGTCTCTTTAAACATGGATTCGGCACGATCGATTGCAGCACTTTTTTGAATCAGGTCGAAAATTGTCTCTTTGTCCCCGGCATGCAGAGCCGCAACGAATTCTTGACCGAGTGTGGAAGAAAGTGTTTCAAAGGCAATCGACAGAATCAACGAGTTGTTTCTTGACAGAATGTCGCCCCCTTCACCACGGCAGTCTTCGAGATCGTCATGTATCTGAAAGGCGATACCGAATGCATCGCTGAGAGATGCGAGATGATCAAGCATCAACCCGGAAACGCCTGCTGCCGCCGCACCCATCTGCAGCGCTATACGGAAAGCCGCCGCAGTCTTGTTTTTGAAAAGCGCAATCACCTCGGCCACCGAAAGTATTGAATTGTCATATTTTGAATACAGCTCTTCGCCCTGACCCGATGTCAGATCAATATGCCCCTGTGCCGCGATCGAAAGGCAGGCAGCCAGCACATCGCCTTTTATACCGCTTGCGGAGATCAGACGGTAGCCCTCACCTATCAGAAAATCACCGAAATTAATGGCAAGTGCCGTTCCGTAGCGGCAATGAAGCGTTGTGACGCCGTAGCGCGTATCGTCGTCGTCTTCAATATCGTCGTGAATCAGAGAAGCTTTGTGAAAACACTCGACAGAGAGGGCGAGCGTATCGCGGGCATGCTCATTGCGTTCGCTCGCAAACGCGTCATATGCCAGAAGCGTCAAGACCGGACGAATGCGCTTGCCATCAAGCAGAAGATATTCACGCGATATAGTATCGGTATGATTGCAGCATTGTCCCATCAGGCGATCGGTAAAAGTGGCGGTGAACAGCTCTTTGGCTCGTTTAATCAGCGGTCTGATCGAAATAATCTGCTCATGTGACCGTATAGCAAGTTCGCGATAAAGCCAGTCCGTATCGACAAGAGTGTCCTCACATCCTCCTCTTAAAAGCGGAACGGCAAGAGCGGGTACTGAATACTTATAGACCAGATCGTTGATTTTTGCCAGCGATTCCATACACCCCACACCGATGATCGCATCCGCATTGCCATTTTCTACAAGATGCTTTGCCGCTGTTGTACCCTCGGCGACTATTGTCGCATACCCGAGAGATTCGGCGCGCATAAGAATATCAGAGATGCAGCAATTACCGCATCCTTCGCAGAGAATTCCCAACGCGTCACGGTGTGCGGGGCAAAGCTTGCTGTTTCTGAGGCACTCCGGAATTATCAGTATTCTTCGTTCGAAGGGAACCGATGCGAAGGCCGGCCGCCAGAGTGCGTTCCCCAGACAGACCATGGCAAAAGCCTTGTATTTGATATCGATTGCGGAATCAGCGAGAAAATCACCGGCAATGGCGCTCAATGCCGGCGGCCGAAGCGGAGCCAGCAAGCACCTTGTTTCAACATAAGCCGCCGCAAGACGGTTCAGCTCATCTCTCAGTTCTTTCGTCAAAGGAAGCGAAAGCGCGATATGATCAAGCGTCATCGTATTATCCATAAGACCCCATTCCGAAAAAGGCATTTCGTTTGGCAAATTTATATATCAGGCTTTTCTCGGGTATCACCGGTGCGCTGCCGTGACTGCAAAGCCGCGGAGCTGCCCGCAATTGTCCGAGGTATCCTTCGCGTCCCGAAGTGTTTTTCGCGCCATTCTTTTCAATAAAATCGGCCAGCCACAGGGAATCTTCCATCAAAACACAGCCATTTGTTTTTACCCGAATTTCGTTTTTGAGTGAGTGCAGCATCTCTGACGAACTGTAATACTTCTCCAATTCAGACAAATCCCCGACAGTATGATCAGAGAACTGCAGCACCGGACAGGCTTCGATCTCACCCGAAGGATTAACATGATGGCTCAGACTCTCTGCCGCGGGACAAAACGGCGTACCATCGGCACGCCAGTACGAATCTACGATAGCGAGCGGATGCCGTGTACGCGCATCGACCATGAAGCGGCGAAGCGTGGCTATTTCATCAGGGCTTAAGGCAAGTTCATATGAGGGATTATCGCCCGAGGGGCGAAAGATGTAATACCAGACGTACGAGGCACCCTCGTCCCATATCATTTTGAGAAAATCATCCGAGAGCGCCAGATTCAAATTCGACTTGCACACACTCATGGCTATGCCGGTGACGAGACCATGCCAGGCGCATCGCTTGAGCGACTCCAGGGTTTTCCGGTACACTTCGCGGCCGCCGCGCCGCCTGTCGGCGACATCCTCATCGCCCTCAAAACTTATAAGCGGAGTAACATTAGCGCAGCGCTTTAACTTTACGGCGATCTCTTCTGTCAACAGAAGACCGTTGGTAAAGAGCTGAAAGTAGGCATCACGATGGCGGGCGAAAATGTCGAACAGCCCGGGATGCATCAGCGGTTCACCGCCGAGTATTCCGAAGAAATAGCCAAGATTCGCCTTGCTCTGTCTTATGATCGAATCCACTGCGGCAATGTCCAGCTCGCGTTTCCTGCTGCCACGGCTTACCCAGCAGCCCTGACAGTGCAGATTGCACTCGTCGGTAATCGATATGAAATGAAATGCGGGAAAATGATTACCGCGTTTCTGTCGCGATCGATGTGCGAAAAGCCCTCTGATGCCCTTGAATATCATGTTTACGAAAAAGTAACGGCGGCATCGCCGGTCAGTCTTAAACAGAAAACGAAGTAACAGTTTCATATCTCATCCCTTCTTTTCGCCTCGGCGAGCGCACGATCCCTCTCGTCTTCGGCCTTCTTTATGACACTGTCTCGAAGCAAAGCTGAACGCTGCACCCTGCGCTGCTGCAAGGTCCGGTAGATATCGTTACCCGCAATCACCTCCAGGTCATTTTTTATGCGAGCGCTTTCAGCCAGCTCGTCAATCACAGTTGCACCGCCTATCGCACCACCTTCGGCGAATTTCGGAAAAACGATTGCCGCACGGGGACACAATCTCGCACAGGCGGGGCATTGATCCTTGCATCCTTCGGGATGCATCACTTGTACGCCATCTTCATTTTTCGTATATACTCCGAAGAGGCAGAATTCAGCACACTGTCCGCAACCGTTACAGCGCTCATTATCGATAAGGGGATACCATGAGTTCCACCCCTCTTTACTTTCGTGGCATATAATCTCTGCAGGTGTCATATCAGCATTCAGAGCAAAATCGCAAATCTCCCCGGTGATCTGATCGAAATCATTGGCAAAGCGATCGATTACCCGTACAGACCCCGGCCCGCTTTCAATACCGGCGAAAGAGAGCAGCAAACGAAGCGATCGTTCACTGCAGGCCGCGAGAAGAGAATCGACATCTCCGCTGAATACTTCTTTCAGCAGCGTCCTGTCATTTGCAACAAGTCCGCAAAGATCATTCAGTTCAATATGGGGGATACCCTTCTCTTTCAAAAAAGACATGAGCCGCTCATTATCAAGCATTTCACCCCTTTTGCCCCTGCAGCGGCACACTATTATCTGTCGCTTTTTTTCTCTCATATCTGTCGCCTCAACACATCAATTACCGCCCCTATAGCAAAAAAGCCACCGGTTAATCCGGTGGCTTTTTTGTCTGTTTTGCTTTCGTGTCACCAATAGAAATATAATCCAAAACAGCAAAGTGCAAGAATTATTTTTTGCGATAACAAAAAATACGACCGAACTTATAAGTCAGGTCGCAGAGCTTGTAAAGTAATGTTACATTCTATGCACAACATGGTTGAAATGATGTGCGTGTAAAAATTACGAAAATCAGACTTGCGATTAAATTGTAGAATATGCATCAATCCACCAAGTGCTATTCAATCGCGCTCAGATGATCCCATTACAGAGAAGGAGACTGCAATGTCAGGCAAAACATTTTCGTACACGCCACTTTTGGTTTTAGCAATTATCACGTTTTTTCTTCAGGCTAACGGCGCAAGCGCGCAATCAAACACACTTTCTTCCGCCGAATCTGAAAACACGGGGGGATGGATCAGCTGGCGCGGCCCGAACGGGAACGGAACAATCAATGATGCGCGATTCGATCCGTCCTTTACAGAAAAAAGCGGCCGCATTTTATGGAAGGCTTCTGTGGGCGAGGGATACTCGGCCGTCGCCGCAAGCGACGAATTTATCTATACTGCAGGGCTCAGCAGAAAAAAAGGAAAAAAATCTGATATTGTCTATTGTCTGAACGCTGCAAACGGCAAAACTGTATGGACCTACGAATACGAACCGAAACGCAATTATCAATACCCGGGTCCCCGCGCGATGCCTGTTCTAAGCGGGGGATATCTTTTTGCCGTCAGCGCCAACGCTGACGTGGTATGCCTGAACTCCCGAAACGGTAATCTCAAATGGAAACGCGATCTTCAAGCCCAGGAAAAATTTGAGACCAATACCTGGGGCATCTCGTCGTCTCCTCTGATCGAAGAAGGAGTACTCTACCTTAACATCGGCGGAGGAATAGCCCTTGACGCCTCTTCGGGTCGAACAATCTGGAAAAGGGCCGAATATAAAAACGGTTACGCAACGCCCTCCATGCTCACTTTTAACGGCAAGCGCACACTGATGATGTTCGGTGAAGACAAGCTTTTCATGCTCGATGCCGCAAGCGGCAGGGAACTTGCAAGATTTGACTGGAAAACTTCATATAAAGTGAACGCTCCGGATCCGCTGATTCTGCCCGCTAACCGGGTACTGATATCATCCGGTTACGGCAAGGGATCGGCACTTCTCGATTACTCATCAGGTACTTTCAAAGTGCTGTGGCAATCAAAACGCCTGAATTCGCACTTTTCAAGCCCGATCATGCATGACGGTGCGCTTTGTGCTGTCGAAGGTGACAGCGGCCAGCGGGGTCGTAATCAGCTGGTATGCGTAGATCCTGTAGGCGGCGAAGTCATATTCAGCGAAAAGACCATGCAGTACGGCTCGATAATCAAGGTGAACAGCACCATCATCTTTCTGGGCGAAGACGGCATACTCAAGACTTTCGAAGGGGGACGCAGCAAACTCAGAGCCGGCAGGAAACTTCAGGTTTTCACCGGACGCGCCAACGCCTGGGTCGCCCCCTCATACTGGAATGGAAAAATTTATCTACGTAATAATTCAGGAGACGTTGTGTGCGTCAAAGCCGACTGATAATACCTGCGCTTGCGGCGCTGCTTTTGCCCGGCCTGCTTTTCTCGCTGCTGTTTTACCGCTGGCTCGCTTACGACGCCACCCGTTCGTGGACAGTCTTTGAGCCGGGCATGGACAAGCAGCCTCCGGGCCGAAAGGGAAGCCCCCTTGTCAAAGCGGTATTCGGCTCGTTCAGCGCCATGTTTGACGCAAGGCCCGAAGCGCAGTTACTCGAAGGAAGCTGGCCATCTTTCAGAGGCGAAGGGCGAAATAACAGCCAGAAGCCAGGGTCCTTCGGAGAAACATTAACATCGCTTTCGCAGGCACGCCTTTTATGGCAGGCTGCTCTTGGTGAAGGACACGGCGGACCCGCGGTAAAAAACGGCAGGGTCTACCTTAGCGATTATGACGAAAGCGCGGGACGCGATATTGTCCGCTGTTTTCGGCTCTCTGACGGAGTTGAACTCTGGCAGACAGGTTATGCGCATCCCCTTAAGAGAAACCACGGCTTTTCACGCGCCATCCCGGCTGTGACCGAAACGAGCGTCATCTCTTTCGGCCCCGAGGGGCATGTGATGGCGCTCGATCGCGAAAGCGGCGCTCTTCTGTGGGGCATCGATCTTGCCGCAGAGTGGGGAGCGAAGATTCCCTCATGGTATACAGCGCAGTGCCCCCTTGTCGATGGAGGGGTCGTGGTGCTCGCACCGGCATCGGAAAAGGCCTTCATGATAGGGGTTGATGAACATAGCGGAGAACTTCTCTGGCAGGCGCCGCCGGTATCCGGGCGAACGCTTTCGCACAGTTCTGTCATGAAGGCGCAGATCTCGGGTAAGTCGCAATATATCTATTCAGCTGTTGGTGGTATAACCGGGGTCAGCGCCGAAGAGGGGAAAATTTTATGGAAGCACCCCTGGAACGCGAATGTCGTGGCGCCATCCCCCGTCGTTTGGAACAATCGCGTAATACAAAGCGCCGGCTACGGAGCCGGATCTGTCATCATTGAAATAAGCTTTGAGGGCGGCGTCTGGCAGACCGCCGAGATCGCGAAGTATGCTCCCTCGAAAGGGCTCTCCAGCGAGCAGCAGACACCGATTCTCTGCGGTGATTTTCTCATAGGTATTCAGCCGAAAGACGCCGGATCGCTGCGAGAGCAGCTGGTAGCGGCCGACGCTTCGGGGCAAATTCTTTGGGCAAGCGGCGCACAACTGCGTCTGGGACTGGGGCCCTATATTCTCTGCGGCGACCGTCTTCTGGCGCTCAATGACGACGCTGAACTTTTTCTGCTGCGAGTTAGCCGCGAAAGCTGGGAGCTTCTTGACCGGCGGGTGATTATTGACGACGCCGCCGACGCCTGGGGACCGCTCGCGCTTACCGAGACGGGAATTCTTCTGGCCCGTGACGCGACCCGCCTTGTATGCTACGATCTTAATGGAGGCGAACGATGACACGCAGGGATTTTCTGTGTCAGATATTCAAAATCTCACTCAGCGGCGCAATTTTGGCTGTCTTCGGCTCCTTTTTCTCACGCGGGCAGGTGCGTAACGACAAAGGAACACTCGATTGCAACAACAGCAAAATCTGCAGAGGCTGCCTTTCTGTTGATAAT
>JAEWVL010000123.1 GCA_023396665.1 Spirochaetota bacterium | reverse complement strand
ATACAGGCAAAAGACCCATAGGCTTCTTGCGAATGGTAGCGGTTTTAATGCGATGTTCGCGGTAAGCAGCGTTGATGCGGCGAAGGTGTACTATGAGACCTTCCGCACTTTGCAAAAGGATATGGATAAGCCACTCAAAATAGCCACTATTTTTTCTTTTGCCGCAAACGAAGAGCAAAACGCGATCGGCGATATCATTGATGAAGGCTTTGAACTCAGCGCCATGGACTCGAGCGCAAAAGAATTCTTGAACTCTGCGATAAACGAATATAACGCGATGTTCAAGTCCAACTACAGTGTCGAGAGCAACGGCTTTCAGGATTATTATCGAAATTTGTCAAAACGAGTAAAAGGTAAAGATGATAATGGCAATAATCTTAAACCTGATGAAAAAGTTGATTTAATCATTGTCGTTGGCATGTTTCTTACAGGTTTTGACGCGCCTGCGCTCAACACTCTCTTTGTCGATAAAAACCTTCGCTATCATGGCCTTATTCAAGCCTATTCCCGGACCAACCGAATTTACGATGCGACGAAAACCTTCGGCAACATCGTGACATTCCGCAACCTTGAACAGGCAACTATCGACGCCATTACGCTGTTCGGTGACAAGAATACCAGGAATGTTGTTCTGGAAAAAAGTTATAAAGAGTATATGAACGGCTTTACCGATCTCATAACAGGTGAAGCCCGCCGGGGATACCTGGCTGTAGTGAAGGAACTTCAGGATAAATATCCCGATCCCGACGAGATCGTTAAGGAGAAAGACAAGCGTGATTTTGCAAAACTCTTTGGTGAATATCTGCGTGTAGAAAACATTCTTCAGAATTACGATGAGTTCGCCGGCTTGCAGGCACTGCAGAGTCTGGATACATCCAATCCGCAAGCGGTCGAAGAGTTTAAGGCGAAGTATTATTTAAGTGATGAAGATATCGCCGCAATGCAGCAAGTCAAAGTACCCGCTGTCAGAACAATCCAGGACTATCGCTCAACCTATAATGATATTCGGGATTGGCTGCGAAGAGAAAAAGACGCGAAAGATAAAGAGGATTCTACTATCGATTGGGAGGATGTAGTTTTCGAAGTTGATCTATTGAAATCTCAGGAAATCAATCTTGACTATATACTTGAACTGATTTTCGAGAATAACAAAAAACGCAAAGACAAGGCGACACTTGTCGAAGATGTTCGAAGGCTTATCCGTTCCAGCATCGGCAATCGCGCAAAGGAAAGCCTGCTTGTCGATTTTATCAATCACACAAATCTGGATGCCGTTAAAGATAAAGCGAGTATCATCGATGCTTTCTTCGCCTATGCCCAGGCAGAACAGAAAAAAGCGGTTGATGCGTTGATAGCTGCCGAAAAACTCAACGAAGAAGCCGCAAGGCGTTATATTGCCATTTCATTGAAAAGAGAATACGCAAGCGACAACGGAACCGAGCTAAATGCTGTTCTCCCGAAAATGAGCCCGCTTAACCCTCTGTATTTAAAGATGAAGCAAAATGTATTCCAGATAATTTCGGACCTGGTTGAAAAATTCAAGGGTGTCGGCGGAAAGATAGATTAATTCGATTTTGCTTATGTATGAAGACACATGACAAATTTCTTGAAGAGCCCGGGGCTGGCAAAGCTGCTGTGAAAGAATTGAAATGACTATTGCAGTTGACCATTTAATAACGGGTGGAATTTATGGTAAGCGTTCAAATAAAATTAAGTGAACTGATTAAAATACTCCTCGATATTGAACGAAGAGGCAAAGAGATGATGACAACAGAAGAACTGATCTCACTAATCAAATCAATCGAGGAAAGCGCAAAAGGAGCAATACATTGATTGGTGGAAAGCGTTTATTTGTATAATAATAGTTAGGCGAGAATCTCCTTTATTTTTTTTATTGATAACATTTCCGAGGAATTATGAGCTATAAAGATGAAGAATATATCCATTTTTGCGGATGCATTGAAAATCTTAATTATGCAAGGCTATATTAAGAGAAATCAAACGAAAAAAAATCAAAGGTAAGCAGAAATGAATATAATACATTATATATTATTTTGATGTTATTTTGATGTTATTTTGAGAAAACAAGTAGATAGTATGCAAAAGACCGAGCTTATCAGGACATCGTCGACATACTCATCAAAGCCGGAGCAAAGGAGTAGAAGAAATATTTTAAGGCGAATTTTTGTCGCAAGTGATTACATCAAAACCCGTGATGCGAAGCATCACACCGCTGCGTGCAGCTTTCGAAGACCGATGCGGAAAGCATCGGCTCGAAAGTTCTGCACGTAAGCCCCCGGCGTTTGAGGGTGCCCTTTCTTCCGCCGAGTTCTTTGGGCAAGCAAAGAACTCGGCAAAAATACTTCGATTATAACAAACCACTTACCTACCGCGAAGCGGGATGAAAAGATAACTCATACAAAAAGCAAAGAAAAAGACTACGCGTGTTGCGGCTATGTGTTGATCAGGGGTCTTTGGCCGTTAAGCTTGTTCATAACTGAAAAACAAGCTGTCGATTAGTAGCAACTTGGCCGTAAAGAGGGATCATCCTGATTTAAGATGATCCCTTTTTTCATCCGGCTGATGCCGGGATGAGTACTTGCAATGAGCGAAACGGACGAATCGATGAATAGCAGCAATCATTTCGTATTTTTCAGAAACATATTGACAGTAAAGATCTCTGATGTATTAGCAATGTACGATTCAACATGTATTATTGATAATCAATGCAACAGGCTGAAAAAGCGATTCTTAAAGTGCTGAAATGATGCGCTAAGTTGAGAATGCTTAATTAATCACTGTTAAAAAGATAATACTGACAGACCTGATCAAAAGATCGGGTCTTATATTTGAAGGAAGCTATATGGCTATTGATTTTTATGTTTCAGCGGTACGTTATACGAGTGATTCTAAAACCGGGATATCACACGTCAAAGTACACCCCACCAGCAGTTTCATCAAACCGCAGAATTGGACAAAGTACGAGGCGATTCAAACCCTTCATGCGGGAAAGATCTGGTACACGACCTTTCTGGGAAATGATAACAAATGGAAGACAGGGGAGAGAATACATATGCTCGCAATAAACGGGGTTTCCTACCTGCGAACAGACACTGAAGATATTCCTGAAGACAAGCTCGAAAATCTGCCTGAATTTTGACAGAAAATTTGTATTATAAGGTAATTGTAGTCAGAGCATCCTTAAGTGGTTTCTCATTCGCGGTCATTATTGCGCGTCTTCACCGCGTGAGTTCAAAGTATACCTGATACATACACGATGAATCATAACGGATCGTGTTTATGCTGACAACAGCACTACAGACGAACGATTTGTACATTGCGCAGCTTCGACTTCAGTTGCCGCGCCTTGTCGCTGTTCGATATCATTATGATGTAATCAGCTTCAGCCAATAGAGGATTATCGTTCGTATTGATGCGGGAAAAATCGTCGGGACCGTAGAACTTCAAAGACCTGGTCGCCTGTGGACTTGCCGTCCAGGAGTAGATGAGCGATTTGTCCGAAACAAGTGAAAATTCGCTGTATCGTCTGGTGGTGAGTGCGTCAATTTTCTCAAAGATGTCGCTTTGGTATTTTTCCATCATATACGAAGTGTCTATGACGATGCACAGCTTTCGCGGATTCATCGATAGATAAAAATGACTGGCACCCGAAAGAATGCCGTACAGCAGTATAAAAGAACAAAGGCGAATGGCGATACGTGTTTTGCTGTTCATCAGCACTTCTCCTCGTTACATCTCTGCGTTCAGAAGTTCGCCGATCTGATAGACGACATCTTCGGTTTTTGCGTTAAGGCTTGCGGCCTCGTTCAGCGATGAAAGCGACTTGAGCATGTCGTTGTCATAGCCGTAGCCTATCGTGTATACGGGAATGCCGAGAGCCCTGATGAGATTACGGGTATTGCTGAATTTGTATCCCGTGTTTGTGTCACCATCGGTCAGAACGAAGATGATGGGTCTGCACTTTGGAAGATTCTGCTTTGTTTCCAGTACCATCGCTGCCGCGACAAGAATTCCGTCAAACATTGCGGTACTGCCGTTCGGTTCCATCTTTTCGACAGAAGCGATGAATTTCGCCTTCTGCATCTTTGTGAACTGATCCACCGCAAGCAGCTTTGTTACCGTCGAGTCAAAGGTCACCAGGCCGATGTAGTTTTTTTCATCTATAAATTCACAGCCGGTTATCAGGGCTTTTTTGAGAGACTTCATCGGTGCACCACGCATAGATCCGCTGGTATCGCTTACGAAAACAGCGACGATGGGATTACCCGTATTTTTTTCACTTTTCCATAGCTGCTGTGCCTGAATAAGCAGTTCACCGTCAGGTTCATCGTAGAGCGGTGAGTATTGCATATCGGGATTGAAGCCGTAGCGTTGGGCAAGGCTTTGCGATGAGGACTGCTGCACAAAGCGGCTGAAGAGCGCGAGCACTTCCTGTTTTTCCTTGCTGATCTCGCCGGTGATGTAGAGCGGGTTGTCGTGATAGGGTCCGAAGGGTATGAATACATAGCCGTTTTTCAGACTCTTTGTATTAACAAAGGTCTGGTATTCCATGACGAAGGCGTCCAGTGAGCCGCCTTTTTCAACCGACTCGCGCATCTGAATGGTCGTCAGGCTGACAAAGGGGACTCCCTGCTGAAAAGCGAGAAAGGAGCTTTTCACCTCTTCGCTCAGCATCTTTGACTGATCACCGGCGGCGAAACTCAACAGAACAGACTGAAGAAAATTAAGGCCGGTACTCGATGCGAAGGGATTGGTGTATCCCATGAAAAGGTCGCCCTGAATGACCGCGTTGCAAACAGCCTTGATGTCGATTTCACCGTATTTCTGCTTCAAGGTCTCATGAACGCTTGTCTGCATGACGATGCCGGCGATGTTGCGGCACATTCGCTCGTCAACTGCAGTTACGGGAACACCCGAAGCCCTTACCATCTCAACCCACAGATGTGTTGCCGGTGAAAATGCGTCCGGTACATATTTGCGTGAAGCGATATATTGATAGGCGGTGCCGCTGGCGATTTTGCGCAAATTAATCTGTGCTTTTTCGCCTGTCGACAGTCTGACATCGGCGGCATTGAATTTTTCGGTGACTTCTTTCAGAAAGCCGTCAGCGCCGTCGCCAGATTTTTCAGTTGAGCAGAATATCTCAGCACTGACTGCCGAGGCTTCGTTCGCGCTCACGACGATCGGGTACTGACTGATGTCGGGCAGGGTATCGGC
>JAEWVL010000444.1 GCA_023396665.1 Spirochaetota bacterium | reverse complement strand
ATACAGGCGCAGTCACTTATAGCCGGCATGCTGGCGGCGCTTCTCGTAATCGTTATTTCGCCACTGCTTAACAGACTGCTGCCGTTCAACGCCCCCCTGATCGACGCCTTTATTCGCGCCGCTCTTTTTGAAAAAATAGCGGTCTGTCTCATGCTCATCATCGTTTTCAGCAGCTTCAGAAATCTTTCACCAATCGAGGGCACCTTGTCAGGCGTACTCGCCGGTTTCGGTTTTTCAATAATAGAAAACATCGCCTTCGCCTTCAATCACGGTGCAATGGCATTTCCGGCACGTATGGTATTTACCGTCCCCATGCATATCGCGACCTGCGGCATTCTCGGCTGCCATCTCGCACAGGGCCGCCTCTCCAGCTCGATGCTTTACCGCCTGCACTATGCGCTGAGCGGACTGGTGCTGGTCTTTCTTCTGCACGGCACCTTCGACTATTTTCTGCTGACGGGAACGCATCTGATGCTCGCCTCATCGCCCCTTCTGCTTTTAACGGTTTTTCTCTTTGTGGTCAAACTGAACCGCTCACGTCTGGCGCCGGGTCTGGAGGTATTTAAAATCATGCGCATGGGCTATGAAGAATGGCTGCACCTTGGCAGACAATCGAATTATGACCGCTGGATGCGCCGCTCGATGGGAATCGCGGCGGCGAGACCGGTCGGTCTGCTCGACTGGCGGCCCGGGCCGGGTGAGATCGCCGCCATCTTCATCTTTCTTTTCGCCTCTGTCAGCGGAGGAGTTCTGACGAACACAATTTACACCGCATTCAGAATTACGCCGCAAGAGGCCAATCTTGTTTTTGTATTTTTTCCTTTTTCAATAGCGGTCATGATCATGATCATAAACGCTGTTAATCCCGATTTTTTCAGATACAGGGAGCTTAAAATACCGGTCATTTCGAACGTCAGCTGGCCCGGTGCCGCCGGTTTTCAGGAAAACCATGTTTCCTACGACATCACACCGGTCTCACTTTTTATCAATACCTACGAAGACACCGGAAAGGATCAGACGCTAGAGCTTGAGATAGAGGTTCCCAACCTGGCGAGCGCAAAGGCCCGCGGCATTGTACTGTGGGAACAGCACCAGCCGGGTTTCAGCCCCGCTGGTACTCTCGTGCGCATCACCAGGGCGAATTTCTCTTTCTTCTTCTTTGTCATTTTCCGTTACACGCTGTTCAGGTTTTTCAAGGGTATTATCTACAATCTGAAACTTCCCGGTTCGGAGTCGGTTGGTAAACTTTTTGTTCACCCGGTCTCAGCGATGAGCAATGACAGGCTTTACAAACAGGGTGAACTTATCTACAAAGAGGGTGATATCGCGGGAAACTTTTTCTTTCTGAAACGGGGAATGGTGGAACTGCGGGTTAAGAAAAGCGAGGATGAGATTATTACGGTCAACACCATCGCGGGTGGAACAATATTCGGCGAGAACACGCTATTTTCTCCCGGTAAACGCAGCAACACAGCCGTCGCCGTCATCGAATCGCTCGTTTCAGCCGCGGATACCTCGAACCTTCACATTCTTGTTAAAAACAACACCGAATTCGCCATGCAGCTTTTTGATACACTCGCCAAACGCATCGCCGAAACCGAACAGTCGCTTCTCACCCACATCAAGGAAATCGAACAGAAAAAAATCGAGAATTACGGACTGTATCACTCACTCGCAACAATCATTCTTCTCGGACTGACCGGTGCGAACATGCAGCTAGAACACAGCTTTCCACTGCCGAAGATCATGCATATTCTGCGCAATCTCGACGAGGAGATTACCCTTGAACTGGCGATGATTATTCATGCCAACTCGATTTCGAACGACCCCGAGGAGGCTTTCAGAAGGCTGGAAAATCTTCACCGTAAAGTATCAGAACAATAGCGATGCTGTCCGATACCGTATGCGAGCGTGTCTTTTGCATCGGAATATCGAAATTTTTAGCGAGCTATATCAGCAAAAAAAATAAAAAAAAAATATTTTTCCAAAATAAATTCGTTTGACACAGATGCCCCTTTTTTGTCATATGTACAGGTCTTTGACATTCCCCTGTAGCTCAGTCGGTAGAGCAGTAGACTGTTAATCTATTGGTCGCAAGTTCGAGTCTTGCCGGGGGAGCATAAAAAACCCAAAACCCGCCGATATACACCATTTACCATTATTACATTCAAGCGCCGCAAAGGGTTTCATTGAACCGTGAGTATTATGATCTGAAGTTCAGCTGAAACCCTGTAAAACTCTCTCCGCCAGAAAAAGAAACGGAATCACACAATAGCCAGGCACCACCCGAAAATTCTTTCCCTTTTGTCAGATAAAATTTTATTTTTTTCGCTGATACTCGTCAACAGCCTTGCGATGCTCGTCGTATGTTTTCGAGAACTTGTGCGTACCGTCGGGTCGTGCTACAAAAAAAATGAAATCGCTTTTTTTGGGCTTCATCGCCGCGCGTATCGCCGAAATACCCGGATTGCCGATGGGTCCGGGAGGCAGACCGGAATAGCGATAGGTGTTATAGGGTGAATCATAGCTGAAATGTTCACGGCGTATATCACCGTCATAGATACCGTCGAGCTGAAGGGAATAGATCAGGGTCGGATCAGCCTGCAGCCGCATATTCTGTTTCAGGCGGTTGTAGTAAACACCTGCGATCAGGGGGCGCTCTGAGGCTATGCGGCTTTCCCGTTCAACGATAGAGGCCATCGTTACTATTTCATGAAAACTTCTGCCACCGAATTTCTTCTTCGCGAACGAAGCGCAAACCCTGTCAAATTGTGAGGTGAACATCCGCACTATCTGCCCGGATGATGCTCCAAGGGGGATGGCGTAGGTCTCCGGATACAAATAGCCCTCAAGGCTCAGCCCGGCGGGAATAGAGTACTTGCGCAGCAGCTCATCGTCTCTGCATGCGGCAAGAAATTCGCGCCCGGAGACGAGCCCCTTTCTTTCCAGAAGAGCGGCAATATCGAAAACGGTGTAACCTTCAGGTATGGTGATATTTATCTGGTGACTTCGGCCCGTGCTGAGTTTGTCAAGAATTGACTCGTACTCCTCCCCGGCTTCGATTTGATAGCGACCGGCTTTCAATGAGGAGGCCTTACCCTTCAGTTTCGCGTAAAAAGTGAATGCGGCGGCCTTGTCGATTACGCCTTCGCGCTCAAGGCGTTTGGATACGGCGTCGATCGTATCCCCCCGCTTTACCTCGAATACCACCGCTTCTGCATTGATGCTCTTTTGAGCAGGGGTTTTTGAGGCAAAAAGAAATACGAAGAAAAGCCCAAGCACCGCGAAAACAAAGTACCTTCTCATAAACGATCCTCATCACAACAGAATATTCTCTCAGCACTACAGCAGGGGGCTGATAGTTCAAGTAAAAAGCGCTACGCGATATTCTCAGGGCAATACGAAGGGCGGCGCTGTATATTTCTTGACAGCATCTTCGCATACACGTAAATTTAATCGGGAGCCCGGATTTTCGCCTCCCTTACGGCCTGCACTGTTGTGCGCAACTTACCAGCGAGGGAACCCCATGAATAACCTTTACGATTTCTACAGCGAGATATGCAAGACCCACGAATCAGCGATGCTTTTTGACGATCAGATCAGCTATGGAGAAGCCTTTGAAATAGCAAAATCCCGTGCGGCTTTTCTGCAAAAAGAGGGATATAAAAGGGGAACCGCGATCGCAATCCTCGCCGGCACCAGCAAGGAATGGTGCATGACCTATATGGCCATTACGATGGCGGGATTCATAGCCGTACCACTCGACACCAATCTGCCGGCGGCATCGTACCCGCAACTGCTTGCCGAAGCCAGAATAAAAGCCGTCTTCGGTGACAGGGATCTGCTGGTAAAAATTTCGAAGATTAAAAAATACGACATCATGTTTGCCGCAAAAATGGAGAAGACCCCCTACAAGGTGCAGGCAATAGATGAATCGACTCCGGCGAACTACCTTTTCACCTCAGGCACAACAGGCAAGCCGAAGATCGTTGTGCTGACACACGCGAACATATTTAAAACCGCAATCAACGATTCGACCTTTCTCGGTCTTGAGGAAAGCGACGTATTTCTCTGCCTATTGCCGCTGTTTCACGTTTACGCCTTTCTCGCAAACTTTTTCGGCCCTTTTGCAAAGGGAAGCAGCCTTCACTTTCTGAAATCGCTGAAAGGCCCCGATATCATCGAAAAGCTTTCCGCCCATCAGTTTACAATTTTCCCGGCAGCACCCCAACTGTGGGAGCTTTTTATGGACTCGATTCTTTCTAAAGCGAAGAGCGCATCAAAACTGAAATACAATCTTCTCATCTTTTTCATGAACAAGGCCCCTCTGCTGAATGCTATCGGTT
>JAEWVL010000390.1 GCA_023396665.1 Spirochaetota bacterium | reverse complement strand
AAGACCGGATGACATCCGATTACTTCTGATTTTGAATACTTGCACATCGCTTCTGTTTCACCGCTTTTCAGTGAGGTGAAATCCATAAGTAAAGCGTCTTTTTTTACGTACGGACCAACAGCCTTGATGACTTCAATGGTTGTATTTATGGGGACTGATATGATTACAATATCAGATTGAATTGCGCATTGTTCAATGGTTAATTCAGTGGAGCGTGAAGCTATTAAAACCCGATGCCCTTCTTTTTCAAAAAAGCGTTTAAATAATGAACCCATCCCGCCGGTGCCGCCAATTATGCCGATTACATATTTTTTAAGTTCCATTTTGCAGTATCAGCCTCACTAATGTATTGTCAGTAGATACACTTGTCTACGGATTGATCTATCTGAAAGTGCTGTTTTTTCCATGCATTGTGATCGCAAGTGAACATCAATGATTACTTATAGAAGTCCCTTTTTAAAACATTAAGGACATCATTTTGTTATTCTGTTCTAAGTCGATATTCGTGTATTTTCCGTTATATCCAAGAGTTCATTTTGGGATTCTTCTTAACCGTGTTAGGTATACAATCTCTTGCAAAAACATGATTAGCGCTACACAAAGAAATCATGAATAATTTATTGAACAGCATTAGTATGGTAATGCGGCAAGCTTCGCCAATGTTTCAAGAGAAAAATGTGAAGTTGAAATAATTAAAAAAGCCCGCCCAGATCGACTCGAAATTTGTTATTCGCTTTGTCGTTTATTTTCTCTTTAGGATATAGATCAAAACCATATGCCACCATTTTTAACCGCTTAATAAATGAATACACATTTTTAGAATAATGAAAAAAATTATCATTATTAGTGAATAGTGTTTTACAATGTTTCCGGCTATTATAATGGTTGTTCGTGTTTTCTGATGGATATGATCATTGGAATATCAGGAGCGCAGTAGGGCTATTTCTTGCTGTTTGAGCTTCTTTTTTTCAGACTTCTGTGTAATTGTAGTTAAGAATACTTAAATAATTGTCGATAGTCCGGCTAGGATGCTTTTGTGCTGCTGGTCCAGGGGATAAAAAATGTTTAGTGCGTATTTTCTGGAGCTGGAAAAGCAGCTCATAAAAAATTATCGCTTTCCAAAAACACCGCAAAAAAAAGGAACAAAAGTCGCTGAGACAAAAGAGAAGGCTGATTTATCAGATTTGATGACAGCGGTTTCTTCTTTTTCTCCTCATAAATTTTCGGTTAGAACTGGTACCATTGTGGATTCGAGCGGCTTGCGAATTGACAATGCTGACTTTTTTCTCGTTGAGGATGTTTTCGGTAAGACCGAAGAAATTTTTTCAGGCGGATACCCCTTGGAGCTTGTCGGGGGCACATTTACGATTTGTGAGCAGATTAATCGTAAGCAACTTCTCGAAGCTCTTGTTGCTGCCGCGAACACAAAAAAGGCAGGCTATTACTCCGACGTAAAGAAAAATGATGTTTTTGTACCCTCCTTTATTTTGGCATTTGATACAACGTATTCTATGGAAGAGTTAAAAAAGGCTATCTCTGAGATATATCGCGAAAATTCCGTAGATCCTGGCTTTGAGTTTGATATAATGCTGGTTTTAGGAACCGGCATTGTGATTAAAGACTGGAATAAGAAGGGTAACTTTATTGCACTGGAAACCAAAGATGACAGTCTTAAATGGTTTTTCATAATTATGAATGAGTATTTGGGTTTAGTCAAAAACAGCGAATTGGATCTCCGTTCATACATTGCAAATCCCAAGTTGTATGATGAATACTGATTATGTCTTCTATATTGCAATTAATGCGAAATTGAAGAAGTCTTTTGTTGATAATCTGAGATGAGCGAGTAGAAAAGATTAATGGGCGATTGTTTTAAATAGTTATTGACATTGAAGAATAAAGGGGGTAATATCGGGGTGTTTCAGGGCTCGGGTATTGCTGAGATAATGATCGATCCACTCGGTATTCTCTGGATATGAAATGATGTGTACGTAAGTAGATGATTATTGCGGTTTGATTTGTTTGTGGTTTTGGGGTGTTCAAGAGGGGGAGTTGTTCCTTTCGAGAGTTGCAGAAAAAAAATAGCAGAGGACAAAGAAATTGAAAACTGGTATGATAAGAAATTTCTTAATAATTGCTTTTGCAACGATATTAGTTGCTTCCTGTACGAAAAAGGAGACTCCGGCACCTGTGGAGCCAGTTGTAGAGTTGCGGCATAGAATTATCGTTCTCGATACTTCGCTTTCCATGGTCGGAAAGGGCGGTAAGAATATTATGCCGCAGGTTAAAGACAGTTTGACTCGTTTTGTTGAAAAGTTTAATGCGGGCGATACTTTTACCTTTGTTACATTTGATTCAGAGGTTGAATTTTATCCTACTGTAGACATTAAAAATGACAGTGATAAAGATATTGTTAAAAAATATATTTCAATGGTTGAAGCGCACGGACAATGGACTTTTACAATGCAGATGTTTGCAGAGGTTCTAAAAAAAGTCAATGAGCTTGAGGCTTCTGACTCAACGAAGCAGGTTGAAATAATCGTTTTGACTGACGCTTTGGATGATCCGCCTCCTTCAGAAAGAAAAAAGGCGCTCGATATAAAGGAACTTTCTAAAGGATATTCGGCTCAGGATTGGTTTATTTATCTGGTTAATTTGTCAGATCTTAAAAACAGTGATCAGATGAAAGAAATAATTGCTGCTGTACCTGATATAAATATCATTGATCCGTCAAATGCAGATGACCCCCTTAAGGATATTCCCTCTGCAGAATCCTCGGATTCTGTTAAGAAACCTTCACCCCTCGCGAAGTTGTGGGGATATATCTTGATTCCATTTTTATTGTTGCTGATAATCGCGATCGTTTATTTTAAGCATGTGTCAGATATTAAGTTAATTGGATATATTGATTATAAGAATTACTCTGTTTTGAGTGCCACATTCGAAACGATAAATCTTCAACGCTATGCGTCAAGGTCAATCTCAATAGGAAGAGACAGTCTTTGTG
>JAEWVL010000358.1 GCA_023396665.1 Spirochaetota bacterium | reverse complement strand
TACTCGCACTATGGTTTTGGTGATGTCCTGAACGATGTAACTGCCACGGGTGATACCGATGACGATTATCATATGGGCGGCAACGTTGTATCCGCTTTTTACTGGTACATAAAGGATGAAACGGTTGTGATCAGCGGAAATGCCCCTGCTAACAGAATGGTTGTGGCGATTCCGGAAAGTTGTGACATTGCTGATTATACGAAAACTGACAAGCTGCCCGATCTTGCAACCTGGTGTTCCGATGGAACATACACTCTCGAAAATGTCCGTGCCGGTGAATCATTCAAGCTTTATTACTCAAATTCAACGCCAAATGCGTCTGCCGCTGAACTGCCCGATGGTTTTACGGGCGAGACAATTGTAGAGATTGCGGCTGAAGATGCGGGCACAGAACTGAGTGTCGACCTGAATTAAACGGTGGTTTGATTTCCTTAAACACCATCAGATGCATATTAGGAACCTCGAATAATTACCGACCGCAATGATAAGACCTCGTTTTTCATTGGAATTATTCGAGGTTCGAGTTGCGAAGATTAATTTTTAGAGATTCCCTATTCTAACTTCGGAAAGAGGACATGTCAAAAAAAACAATAGCTTTGCTGTACGGTGGAAGATCGGGGGAGCATGAGGTTTCATGCTGTTCCGCCGCCTCGGTATTCAGACATCTTGACAGAAGCAAATACACGGTACTCCCGGTCGGCATAGACAGGGAAGGCTGCTGGTTTCCGGCTCCCGGCGCCGAGCCTCAGGATGACCCGGAATTCGGCAGTGTAATGCCCTTGATACGTGAAGGGGAGTGGCTGCTGTCTCCTTCATTTCAGAATGGGTCTCTCACGATTTCACGAAAGGACGGCGCTGTCTCACATACTGTTGACTGTGTTTTTCCGGTACTGCACGGCACCAATTGTGAAGATGGGCGGCTTCAGGGCCTGTTCGAGCTGTGTGGTGTACCCTACGTCGGTGCCGGTGTTATCGGTTCGTCGGTTGGCATGGATAAGGATTTTACAAAGCGCCTACTGCTTCAGGCCGGTTTGCCCGTTGTTCCCTGGATATGCGTCAGCAAACATGAGTGGGATAACGATCCGTCATTCATACTTCAGGATATACTTCTCGAGTTCGGCTTTCCCTGTTTTGTGAAACCAGCCAACTCGGGTTCTTCTGTCGGAATATACAAGATAAAAGATAAGGAAGCTCTCCATGAGGCTGCGGAGAAGGCCTTTCGATATGATACGAAGGTGCTTTTCGAAAAAGCCGTTTCATGCAGGGAAATTGAGTTTGCACTGCTCGGAAATGACGAGGTTCTCTGTTCTCAGCCCGGCGAAATAGTTCCCAGACATGAGTTTTACAGTTATGAGGCCAAGTACATCGATATTGACGGAGCGCAATTGCTGGTGCCTGCACAGATTGAAGCCGAACGTGCCGAATCAATGCGAAACAGCGCGATCAGCGCGTATAAAGTGCTCGGTCTTTCCGGTTTATGCCGTATCGATTTTTTTATCGATCGCAACGATGCTTCATGGTATATAAACGAGGTAAACACTTTCCCGGGTTTTACTTCGATCAGTATGTATCCCCGCCTGATGGAACATACGGGAATAGCGTATGAACAGCTTCTCGACCGTCTTGTTGAGTTGGCATTTGAACAATATCGGGTTAAGAGTTCCATCAAGACTGAATATGACGGAGACTGACGCTCCGTTGGATCGCTGCCCTGCATTACGAGCGGGCTTTGTTCCCGTTTCAAAGCTTTTCAAATTTTCATAGATCACACAGGAGAAAAGAAAATGAACTTTATTTTATTGGGAGCTCCCGGCGCCGGAAAGGGTACGCTTGCACAGCGCCTCGTGTCCACCTTCGGCCTTGTGCAGATATCAACAGGAGATATTTTACGCAAAGAGATCGCGAATGAGAGTGAACTTGGCAAAAAAGCCGCCTCCTATATTGAAAGCGGCGGGCTGGTTCCCGACGATGTCATTCTCGGAATAGTTGAAAACCGGATAAAAGAGAAAGACTGTGAAAAAGGTTTTATCATGGACGGCTTTCCCCGCACAATCGTTCAGGCTGAAGGTTTTGACGCGATGCTCGCGAAAAACAATCTGCTTATTGACGCTATTGTTGAGCTGTCAATCAGCGATGATGAGGTTGTTCGCCGTCTGACCAGCAGGCGCACCTGCTCGAACACTTCCTGTCAGGCGATATATAATGTATTGTCGAGTCCGCCTAAACAGGAAGGGCTTTGTGATAAATGCGGTTCAGCCCTGATTCAGCGCAGTGACGAAAATGAAGAGACGGTGCGTAAACGGCTTGTGACCTATTATGACAAGACCTCACCGCTGATCAAATATTACAGCGGTTCTTCCCGTTATCTGAAAATCGATGCGTCCGGCCTGATTGACGAAATATTCAACGACATGGTCAGGCAGACGGGTTTACAGTAATTTTTTTTGCGTTTTATGTTATGAGCGGGCGGGACTGGTATCCCCCCGCTTTTTTTGTTAACGTTGCATTTGCCGGGATGGTTCGCAAGGGGTAATTCGGCCGCATTGTTTCGAATGCCAAGTATATAAATTTAGCAAATAAACTTGTATAGTGGAGATTTGTAGCGTTTCAGAGAATCGCTTCGTCTTTCAGAAATTTTTCAAGCAGTTCCGGAGATATGAAGGTGTGTGTCACAAATCCGATAGCGGATCCCGCTTCGGTATTTTCGCTGCGGTCGTCGATAAAAAGTGTGCGCGAAGGCTCGAGATTGTAGCGGCTGACGAGTATTTCGTATATCTTTTTTTCGGGTTTCAGCGTGCCTTCTTTACCGGACACGACGACGCCATCGAATGTATTAAAAAAGGGGATAAGCTCACACGCCTCATCGAAGGTGTCCGAGGCCCAGTTTGTGAGGGCATAAACCCTGTATTTCGTTTTCAACGTTTCCATGATTTTCACGCTGCCCTCGATCGGCCCTTTGAGCATCGAGTGCCATCGTGATCTGAAGGCGAGAATGTGTTCGGTCCACTCCGGATAAAGTTCGCAGTTTATGCGGTTAGCCTCGTCCCAGGTCAGCCCGCTGTCGGTCAGCGAAAGGTAGCGGTGACCGCATACGGTCGAAAAGAAAAAATCACGTTGTTCGGGATCTGTAATTTCGGGATACGCATCGGGGGGATTCCAGTCGACAAGCACGGCACCAAGATCAAATACAATGGCATCTATATTCATGGTACTCCGGAATTGCTGATGCTTAAGTCATGCGGGCGGCGGATCTCTTTCGACATCCGCCGCCCGTACGTGCAAGAAGAGCAATGGTGTTTTCGGAAATCATAAGTGATTAAGCAATGGTATGGTCATTATTGATTGAGGCCGCTATACGTCAATACATTTCGCAAATAATTGCTTTTTTATGTAATGAAAGCAAAAAAAACAATGATTTACAGTAATTCTTCGCAATTTATGGGAAAATTACTTGTTCAATTTTGATGAGATGTCAAAAAAGGCTTGCGATTTTAATTTGACAGGTTTACAAGACATAATGTTCGGAGGGGCTTAGTGGCGGTTCTGAATTCCTCGCTTAGCTTTGATCAGGATTACAGGTCTTATTCGGCTTCCATACTTGCGACCTACAACTACTATATTCGTAATACTACTGCCACTTTCTACACCACGCAGATCGGCGCCGAAGAACTGGAACAAATGCTTTGCAAAGAGAACGGGATATATGTTACCAGGGCTGTTCTCTTTGGCGGTGTGTATGCCGGATACTGCAGGCTTTCACCTTTCAACAAGCGTGAGGCTTACGCCAGGACTGCGGAAGTAACGCTTTATCTGGATCCTCCCTTTTGCGGGAGGGGGCTGGGGCGGCTTATTGTTTCGTTTCTGGAGGATTTGGCTGTCAATCACCGTCTGCATACACTTGTTGCTTGCATAAGTGGTGAAAACAGCACGAGTATTGCCCTTTTTGAGAAGTGCGGGTACAAAAAGTGCGGGCATATCGCCGAAGCCGGTTATAAGTTTGAACGTTTTATTGACACAGTGTATTATCAGAAAATGCTGCCCTGAAAGGAGAATTTTTTCAAAATATGAAGAGATTTTCAATATTGATTCTACTGCTGACCTTTTCGCTCCATGCGTATTGGATGAGTGCGGTGCTGTACCTTCGTCATTC
>JAEWVL010000323.1 GCA_023396665.1 Spirochaetota bacterium | reverse complement strand
AAAAATGCAAGATAAAAACAGGAGAAAAGGGGGGGATAAAATAAACCTGCTTAATTAATTTGACGATAAGCACTATATGTACATTATTTGGTTATGAAATGAAAATCCGGTATGCTCCCGTTCAGATAATTACAGATTGATGGGAGATATCACTGAACTGGTGCCCGTAGTAATGAATAGTAAGAAAAAAATCCGACTGACGATCGGTTTCAAGCTGATATCCATCATCTCGTTTGTAATTATTGCGGCGCTTGGCGCGATGATATTTCTCGCGACCTACTTTTTCAGAATCGATAATGAAGTTCGGGCCAAAGAGATGACCCTCGACAGATCCGAGCTCATCTCGCTGAAAGTTAAAACTGATTTCGAGTCGCTTGCGAGAAATTCCGAACAGATTCTTGAAAAACGCTTGGTACTTTCTCCCGAGGCCTTATTTGAAAACGATCCCGATATCGTTTGTTCGGCCCTCGTCGTAAGGGAGGGCGAAGCGTTTTCCTTTGCGGGAAGCGTTAGCAATCCCGCGGCCATGGAGAAAATGGCGATTGAGTCTTCAGCGATTGATAGCGTTCTGACAGAAGAGCGTGAAAAAATTGAAAAAGCCTTCCTCACCGAAACGCTGGTGTTCAACGTATCGCCCCTTTTTAACGCTCCGGTAATATGCATCGCGCGGCCTTTTGAGCTGAGTTCGCAAATCGAGGCGGCATCGGTGCATCTGACCATCGTCTCAATGAATCGCTTTCTCGAAGCGGTAAAATCCGCATCTATTTACAAGAGCTTCATCATCAACGGTGACGGCGATCTTGTCGCTCATTATGACGAATCGCTGGTGCTCACCAGAGCCAATATCATAACTCTTCCGATAGTCGACATGATGCTCAAAAGCTCGAGTGACAACGGACAGACCAGATATGTTCAGGAAGGCGAGGCTTTTCTCGGATCCTTCAAAAAAACCGGCTTTTCAGACACGGGGGTTATTACGACGGTGCAGGAGAGCGTCGCGTTTGCCGCCGTGTATCGAATTCAGAAAAGAAACATCCTAATCGCGGTCATCATCGTGAATGTTGCGATATTCATCGTCTTCGTCTTTGCGAAATCGCTCGTTCGCCCGGTTAAGCGTCTCGCAGAAGCCTCGGAAAGAATCAAGAACGGTGATTTCAACGTTACGATTCAAACGACAACGAGTGACGAGATAGCCGATCTGACACGTTCTTTCATCGAGATGGGAAAAGGACTCGCCGAGCGCGAAAAAATGAAAGACGCTTTCGGAAAATTTGTTAACAAAGAGATAGCTGAACAGATCCTCAAAGGAGAGGTCAAGCTGGGCGGTGAGCGCAAACAGGCCACCGTCTTCTTTTCGGATATCAGGGATTTTACCGCAATATCGGAGAATCTTGAGCCTGAAGAAGTAGTTGAAATGCTCAACGGATACATGACCCGCATGGTCGATTGTGTCAACCGGACGAATGGTGTTGTCGATAAGTTTATAGGAGATGCGGTAATGGCGGTCTGGGGGGCTCCCATATCCCACGGTAACGATACTGAAAACGCCATCAACGGCGCGTTGATGATGCGTAAAGCCCTGATGGAGTTCAACGAAAGCAGGGGCGGCCCGCGAAAGCCGAAACTCAGAATAGGTTGCGGTATCAACTGCGGTCCGCTTCTCGCGGGCCAGATCGGTTCAGAACAGAAGATGGAGTATACGGTTATCGGGGATACCGTCAATCTCGCATCGCGCGTTGAATCGCTCAACAAGCCTTTCGGTACCGACATTCTGATATCCGAAGATGCCTATCGTCAGACCCGGGGCGTCTTTGTTGTCGAAGAGATGAAAAAGATCAAGGTGAAGGGAAAAAGCGAAGAGCAGCGCATATATGCGGTTATACGGCGAAGCGACGATCTTTCGGGGCCGAAGACCCTGCAGGAGGTGCGCGATATGCTCGGTATTCCCGTAGTGGCAGATCGTGATGTCGATTCAGAAGGTAAAGAAATCAAGTATGAAATTATCGATGATATAAAGAGGAAAACGACGGCAATGACGGGGCAAGCGGCTCCGCACTCTATCATAAAGAAAAATGTAAAATATGAAACCCTTGATTAACAAGATCGGTGTCCCTTTGATGAACCTGCTGTTTATCTGCATAGCCGGGTGGCTGCTGTTCGTCGATTACAATTTCTCCCTCAATGCGGCGGGAAACAAACAGATCGGTACGATCACGTTCAAGAAAAAGGTGGCGGAACGCAAGTACAGCGAGCAGGTCATCTGGGAACAGTTGAAACAGAATTCCCCGCTGTATAATCTTGACGCCATCAGAACGGAGCCGGGCTCGCTTGCCGTCATTAATCTCAACGACGGTACGAGTATTGAAATTGCCGAAGAATCCATGATCATATTGCGCGAATCCACCGATGGTTACGATATCAACTTTGAAAAAGGGTCAATCTCGGCGCAGGGCACGGGTTCCGGGGGTAAAGAAATCAGCATATCATCGGGAGGAACAAAAATCGCGCTCAACGACGCCCGTGTTTCCCTTAAGAAGGATAAAAGCGCCGCTGACGATTCGGTGCAGGTCAATGTCGAATCGGGCAGCGCAAGTATAAATGCAGGCGGTCAGGTCAGTTCAATCGACGCCTCGCAGCAGGCTCTCATCAGGGGCAGTGAAGCCGCCATCTCCAAAGTTACATTGCGCCTCGTTTCGCCGCAAAACAGCCAATATTTCGTTTCGAATACCGAGGTTCCCGTCAATTTCCGCTGGCAAAGCGATGACGGCGGCGAAGCGATATTGCAGATATCCAAATCGGGGTCCTTCGGCTCAACGATCTATAACTCGAGCACTGCAAGCGGCACCATCGTCCGGCTCGAAGAGGGCACGTGGTACTGGCGGGTAATAAAGGGCGACGAGAACAGCCAGGTTCGTCTGTTCAGCGTCATCAGCGAGCGGGCGCCCGTGCTCGTGCGTCCGGCGCAGGGGCAGCAGTTCGGCTATACGTCAAAAAATCCCCTCGTTTCGTTCAAATGGACGGGAGCCGACTCGGCGCAATCCTATACGCTTGAAATATCGCAAAATCCGTCATTCTCAGCCGTGTTGAAAAAATTTACGACAAGTTCCAATTCGATAGCGACCGATGCCCTGGCGCAAGGTGATTATTACTGCCGCGTAACGGGGCTTTACCGTTTTCCCGACGGCGAGCGCTCTCTCACAAGCGAGGTAGCGCAATTCAGCATAAACAGAAGCCTTACCCTGTCAGCGCCCGAACTGTTATCCCCCCGCCAAAGCCAGCAGCTCTCACAGCTGGCGCCCGCAACGGTATTCAACTGGAAGCGTGTCGCCGAGGCGAAACAGTACAGTATCAAGGTCTATCAGGACGGAAGCCCCTACATCGA
>JAEWVL010000028.1 GCA_023396665.1 Spirochaetota bacterium | reverse complement strand
CACGAAGGCCACCTGACTGCGCGCCCCTACAGGGCGCAGCTCCAGATCGATGTTTTGGTAGGGATCATTCAGTTTTGCGTAATCGAGCAGGTCGTTGATACGGGCGAGCGCCTCGCGTGCGTTTTCACTCAGGGTGCCGAGGTCTTCACCGATGCGTTCAATGCTCATGGTTCTGATGTTGCGGCGCAGCAGGTCGCAAAGACCCGCGATTCCCTGAAGCGGCTTTCGAAGCTCGTGCGAAGTGCCTGTGAGAAATTCGTCTTTCATACGCGCCCCCTCTTCGAGAGCGGCGATGAGTTCTGCTTTCGCTGTGATGCGCTGCCGCTCGATATCGCGTATCTGCAGATGAATAAACAGTGCCAGAAGAAGACTCTCCAGGGCGATTGCGATTGCTCGAACGTGCTGCGTTACCTGATTATAGGGAATAAAACCGAAACGCAGAAGAACCGTCACCAATGAGGGCAGCAGAAACACCAGCAAAAAAAGCAGCATGGTGCGCGAGGCGCCTGTGCCGCGTGCAAGGCTGAACAGTGCAGACCCTGTCAGAAATGCCGCCGCGAAAAAGGTTAGCGCGAAAAAGGGTTTCCAGTTGAAAATATCCGGTGCGGCGAGAGCGGCGAAGGGATAAAGCGCAAACAGCGCCTCAAAAAAAATAAAGCCGCTTCGAAAAGCATGGCCGATGCCGTCTTTGAATAAACAGGGACGTGAGAAGAGCAGAACCAGCAGTGTCAGGGCCGAGGCGCTGAGCATTGTCAGAAAATTTGCGGCGGCACCCGAAAAGCCGAGCGCCCATGCCGCGATACCCTGATTGATCGCGTGGTAAAGCGTCTGAAAAAGAATGAACAGTGCGAAAAATAAGAAATTGGGATCGCGAACCGAGAAAAACATCAATAGATAATAGCAGATCATCGAGAGAATCAGTCCCGAAAAAAGGCCGTAGAGCAGATATTCCCGTCTGTCCCGCGCATGCATGGTTTCGGCCGAGATCACCGAAAGCGGCAGAATCAGTATCCCCCCGCTTTGTATGCGCAGATAGACGACCGCTGTAGTGCCCGCCTCGGGGTTCAGCCGAAACATGAAAAGCCGGTTGGCCACATCACGGCTTTCGCGCCTGTGCTCGATGCCTGTCTCGACGCATCGAAACTCATCGCCGCTGTCCGCGATATAGGCCGTGATGTGCGAGACAAAGGGCCACTTGTATGTGAGTATCCATTGCTGTTCGGGAAGTATTTCCGCAAAGTGAATGCGAAAGCGCAGCCACCATGCCGATGTGCTGAATCCGAAATTCGGTATCTCGCTGCTAACCGGCCTGAAAGAGCCGCTGAACCCGTTTGCGCTGACCTGGCTGAAGCTCAGCGTTCCCGTCGGATCTTCGAGAACTTCCATCTTTTTGCCTATGCCGTATTCGCCCGTACCGGCGACGATGAGAGCAGGCGGTGCAATAAGGCGGCCGCTCGAACAAAGCGGCGCCGAAAAGAGAAGTGCTGCTGCGGCAAAGATGAAAAAACTGATCCTGCGGCACGCGGTCTTTATTTTTATGAGCCGTATCAGGTTTCGCCCCTTGTTTTCAGTCTTTTTCATTCCGTTCATCGCCGCTGCCGCCAATGAAACCCAAACGGGCTTTTTTTGTGCAGTCCGCTCCTCATTTTCCGCAGTTCATTGCCCTGATACTTGCAAAATCGAATCTTATGTCTACAATAAAACGCTGATCGAAACGAATTCTAATGGATGTGTACATGAAGAAAATTGCCCTATTCATCCTTTCCCTGCTGCTTTTTTCCGCGTGCTCGCAGGCGCCTTTCGCCGATATTCTCTCGAAGCGGGAAATCAAAAGTTTCTGCCTTTCGCACGAATCCAATAACTGGTTAACGGTAGCGGCCGATCTGCAGCGGCTCGATGATCCTTTTCAGGGAACCATAATTCTTCCCCACGACACGCCCCTGCAGAATTTTCGCGAGCTTGTCGCCTCCTTTTCTATTGAGGGATACGCTCTGCATGTCGATGAGCGGCGCCAGATAAGCGGTGAAACCATGAACGATTTTACGCTGAGCGCCGATAATACGCTCGTTTACCGGCTCTACTCTTTCGACGGCAAAAGTGATGATTATCAAATCACGGTGCTTCCCGCCAGCGCCTACATCGAGGGGGTTCGTTTTCTCGCAAGCGAAAATGCGCCGCTCGCTTCGATGTCGGCGGGCGATATCGACTGTCAAAAAGGGGCGGGGGGAAACGCCTTCTGGTTCGTGACCCCCCAGGCGCTGCCGCTAAGCTCTCTTGTGCCGCACATAGAAATCGGCGGCAGTGCAAAGCAGCGCATGACGCTGGTCACTGTCGATGCCAAAGGCAAGGAAACCGAGACCGAACAGTGGAGTGCCCGAAGCGGCGGCAACGCCAGCGCCGTCGATTACAGCTCGCCGCAGCGTTATCGTGTTTACGATACGAGGGGATACTCAATCGACTATCAGATCGGCGCCTGCCGCCTCAATCGCCTTCGTTTTAAAGGTGATGACAATGGCTTCGCCGGAGAGCATAATTACTCGGTGCAGAACATGTCGGCAGAGTCACTTTCGGTGGAACTGCCCGCCGGCACCGACAGAAGCGCGCTCGTTGCCGATTTCGATTTCAGTGGTGACTGGCTCAGCGTCAACGGTACGCGTGTTACATCGGGAAAGTCGCAATGCAATTTCGGATCGCAGGCCGAGATCATCGTCGGCACCGATACCACGGGGACGCAGAAGCGCTACACACTGGCGATCACGCTCAGCGAAAATCCCGTTCCCGATAACGATGAAGGCGGCGGGCAGCCGACGCAGCCTCAGTTGCCCCGTTACACCCTGGCCTATAATGCGAACGGCGCGAGTAGCGGAACTGTTCCAGCTACCCAGTCATATGTCGCGGGTGCGGCCGTGACGATTGCCGGCGGCAGCGGTTTAAGCAAAACGGGCTATGGTTTTGCCGGGTGGAACACGAAGGCCGACGGCAGCGGAAATTTTTACGCCGCGAATATGAGTATTGCGATGCCCGCGCAGAATCTGACTCTAAGCGCGCAGTGGACAAAACTATCTTATACGGTAAATTTCAATTCGATGGGGGCGGTGGCTGTCTCTCCGCAAACTATTTATTATGGCGACAAGGTTACACAACCTACTCCAGCGCCAACGAAAGCGGATTGTTCTTTTGCGGGCTGGTATAAAGAAAGCACTTGTACGAATGCCTGGAATTTCACTACAGATGTGGTTACTGCCAACATGACCCTTTACGCGAAGTGGCATAAGAGTGTTACCAGTATCAGCTTTGAAATGGATGGCACCGCGACGAATTATGAGACCTACCGGGGCTTTAACTCAAAAACTCTGACGGCTGTCGTTGTTCCCGCCGACGCCTATGACAAGACGCTTACATGGTCTAGCGGCAATAGTGCCGTAACTATCAGCGGCAGTGACAATCTTGTGAGGACACTGTCTTTTCCCGGAGCTGATACCTTTCAGACGGCAACGATCACGGTAACAAATGCGGCATCGGGTGTCAGCGCGACGTTTACGGTCACCGTGCATCCGTATAAAGAGGTGTCTGGTTCTTCGGGTCTTGATGAGATTCGCTATAATCTGGGAGGCCACTACAAACTGACAGGAGAAATTAATCTTTCGACTGTAACTAATTGGCTGCCGATCGGTAGATCTGGTTATGCTGATTCATCGGTGCTAAGAGTTTTTTCCGGTGTTTTCGATGGAAACAATAAAACTATAAGTAACATGACCTCTAACGGTACTGGCCATTATTGGGGATTGTTCGCAAGGAATAATGGCCATATCAAAAAAGTTCGTCTGATGAATGTTTCAATAACATCGACCGATGGCAGTATCGGTGCACTTGTCGGGTGCAATGACGAAAATGGTGTAATTGAATATTGTTCCGCATACGGTACGGTGACTGGCGGTGCTGACTGTGGGGGCCTTGTCGGAGTAAATGATAAAGGTACAATACGATATTCATATTCTAATTGTTCGGTAATAATTACAATAGATAACGCCAGTTTTTCCGGAGGGGGTTTTTTGGGTTACAGTTGGTCCGGTACCATTGAAAACTGTTATTCTGGCGGTTCTGTGACTTGCGCGGCGAGTTATTCAACCATGATAGGGGGTTTTGCCGGCAGCTTGTGGAGTAATACTTCTATTTCGAAGTGTTATTCAAGTGCTGCTGTATCAAACAGCAGTAATATGGGCGGCTTTTCGGGAAAGGTAATATCAGGTCTTACAGATTGTTTTTATGACAGTACTACCAGCGGGTATGTTGCGGGTACCTGGGTCGATGCCGCTGTGCCTAAAATAACGCTTTATATGTGCGAAAGAAGTACATTTGAAGATGCCGGTTGGGATTTTTCAACTGTATGGACGATCGATTCATTAAAGAACGACAGCTATCCCTATCTGCAGCAAGTAGAGCCCTGAAGTGCTCTTGGGTGCTGTGTTTGATTCTATGTAACTTTGAGGGAGTCTGTCTCAAGTGAAGTTCGAACAAGGTGCCTGCAATGCAGTTGAGGGAAGTGCTTTATTGGAATACTTCGAGTTTCAGGTTGCGAAGATAGAATTTTCGGGATTTTCAATAGGGAATCTCGAAAAATTACCACCTGTAAAGATTTTATAGCGGTTTTTCCTGGAATTTTTCGAGATTCGAGTTGTAAAGGTTAATTTTTAGAGGCTCCCAATAGTATTTGACAGTCCACGGCTTATCTATTAGAATATTGCCACAATGATACCCGATTTCGAACAGGATTTTCTTGATATGATCGCCTCTCTTGAAGAGGCCTCGTGCCGTTACCTTATTGTGGGCGCCTTCGCGATGGCTTTTTACGGCTATGTTCGCGCAACGGGCGATATCGATTTTTTTGTCAGTGCCGATACAGATAATTCCGTACGGGTTTTTTCGGCATTGAAAGCTTTCGGCGCGCCGCTTGGTGATGTCGTTGCCGGTGATTTTGAAAAAGAAGGCACTGTGTTTCAAATCGGTGTGCCTCCCCTGAGGATCGATATTATCACGAAAATAGATGGAGTATCCTTCGATGAGGCATATGACAAGCGCAAATATATCAGGATCAGCGGCCATGATGTTCCGTTTATTTCGCTTGATCATTTAATCCGCAACAAAAAGTCTTCGGGACGTGAAAAAGATATTGTGGATGTGAAAGAGCTGGAGTTATGCAAAATAAAACAATGAGCTTCGAGGAAAGGCGGCTGTTTAGACTGAAACACTACCATGCGGAAGTGAAACGCGCGGGTGAGTTCGTCTTTCGGCAGCTGACGTCTCACACTTCAGATAATTCACCCGAAGATTATTTCAATGCCATGGCGCAGATTCGCCGCATTGTGTATCCGCAGTTGACCGGAAGTCTGCGCATGCAAAGATCCCTGTGCAGGCTCATAAAGGCTCCCGATTCAAAGCCCGGTAATTGACGATAGCGGTGATAGCTTCGTCTTCGTATCCCCCCCTAAAAAAACAAAAAACGATAGCGCTGAAGGTAATGTGCAATTGAATGGTTTGCGGCAAACCTGTGATACGGTATGTGCAATTTTCAGCTTGCGCAAAAAATTCTTGCAAAAGATGCGGCAATTATGACAAATCTGTCCGTTGTTCAGGTTTTTACATAACGATTAAATCGCTTTTTCGCGTTTACAATGTTCAATGCCCGTTTCGACTGTCAGGGCGGGATGCGTTTGGGTTAAGGTTCGGGTTGATGATGAATAAAATGACGACGTTTCGTGTATTAATTATGATGGCGTTGATCCTTTCAGCGCTGGGTTGTTCGAATGCGGATTTATGGGATCTGGCGAACAAATCGACCGATCTTGACGATTGTGTGTTGAAAGCGGTCAGCTTTCGGCAGGGTGAAAACGCAGCTTATTTGCAATCCAGCCTTTCGCTGACCATGAACGGCAACAGTGCCGAGGCTGTGATTCCGGCGGCGACTGATCGCTCCGCATTGTGCCCCTATTTCGATTTTGATGGCGATTATATCAGTTATGAAGGGCAGCGCCTTGAAAACGGCCTAACGGTTCTCGATTTCAGCGCTCCGGTGACGGTGACGGTTCACGCGCGCGACGGCCTTACGACCAGCGACTACACTCTGACTCTTCGGCCCGCGACGAGCGATCTTGTTGTGGCCATACGATCGGTATCGAGCGGTGACGGCGAGATTACCTTGAGCTGGGATGAACCGGCTGCCTACGACGATTACAGTGTCGCAATCTACAGCGTTGAGACCGGTAAGCTGATTGCGAAACTGCCCCGTTCGGCGACTGGAACAGGTTCTATCACGATTGACAGCGGTTACCTGAGTATTGTGAACGGCACCTATTACACTTTTGCCTTTCGTGTTGTGCTCGATCAGAATGAGGGCCCCGATGTTACGATCGGTGCCGTTCCCGATGCGGCGGGGATCAGTTATAAGTTTATATACAATGCCGATGAGCTGAACGATGTCAGAAGCGCTCCCGCCGATCACTACATCGTGATGAAGCCGATAGATCTTGCCGCACAGGGCTATAGCTCATGGGAGCCGATAGACACGTTCAGCGGCAGCTTCGACGGTAACGGTTATACGATCTCGAACATGCATGTGTCGGGCGCTTATAGCAGTGCGGGTTTGTTCGGCGAATTAAATGGCGCCGAGGTGCGCAAGGTGATTCTCGACGGTGTAAAAATTACGAATTCCCTTGATGTTGCACAGCTTGGCATGTTCTGCGGCATTATGCAG
>JAEWVL010000286.1 GCA_023396665.1 Spirochaetota bacterium | reverse complement strand
ATTCTCTGCGGTCGATGCGCACAGGTTTGTCAGCAGATGCAGAATGTCTGGGCACTCGAGTTTCTCGGTCGCGGCTTCGAAACCAGAATCGCACCGGCAGCCGATGTGTCTCTCGCAGACAGTCCCTGCGTCAAATGCGGACAGTGTTCCGCACACTGTCCGGTCGGAGCAATCTACGAACGCGATCAGACAGCTGAAGTGTGGGAACGCCTCTGCGGCGATTGTGCCGATGTTCATCCCGTGGTCCAGATTGCACCGGCCGTTCGTGTGGCAATCGGTGAAGCCTTCGGCTATGAACCTGGTGAGATTTCAACCGGAAAGCTTTATGCTGCGCTCAGACGGCTCGGTTTCAAAGCGGTATTTGATACCAATTTCTCTGCGGATCTCACCATCATGGAAGAGGGAACAGAGTTTGTGAGTCGCTTCACCAGTCAGAAAAAAATTCCGCTTATCACCTCCTGCTGTCCGGCATGGATCGATTATCTCGAAAAATATGATCATGATATGATCGATCACTTTTCAACCGCAAAATCTCCCCAGGAGATGATGGGGGCGATGATCAAGACCTATTACGCGAAATCGGCAAAGATCGACGCCGCTAAAATCTATTCTGTTTCTGTAATGCCCTGTACGGCCAAGAAATTCGAATGTGATCGCAATGAGGATATGCATTCGAGCGGCTATCAGGATGTCGATGTTGTTCTGACCACCCGCGAGCTTGCGCGTATGATCAAACAGGCGGGTATCGATTTTGCCACTCTTCCCGAAGAACATGCTGATGAGATTCTCGGTGAATATACCGGTGCGGGTACCATTTTTGGCGCGACCGGCGGTGTCATGGAAGCGGCGCTGCGTACCGCGTATACGCTTATCACCAACGAAGAACTCAAAGATGTCAATTTTGTAGATGTGCGCGGTCTTGACGGCGTGAAAGAGGCGACTGTTGACATCAAGGGTACGAAGGTTAACGTCGCTGTCGCCCACGGTCTTGTGAACGTCGAGTTCGTGCTCGACAAGGTTCGCGCGGCGCTTGCTTCGGGTCAAAAATCTCCCTATGATTTTATAGAGGTGATGGCTTGCCGCGGGGGTTGTATCGGCGGCGGCGGACAGCCCTACGGCGCTACTGACGAAATTCGTGCAAAACGTGCAGCGGGTATATACAAGGATGACGAACAGTCTGTACGCCGTTGTTCTCATCATAACCCGATGATCAAGAAAATCTATGAAGATTTTCTTGAAAAACCGGGTAGCCACAAGGCTCATGAACTTCTGCACACTTCGTATACACCGAGAAAGCTTTATAACAAATAATTGGCAGGAGATTGTTCTTTCAGACAAATTTCCTTCCGATAAAAAAAAGAGACTCTTCGCTGAATGCGTCGGGTCTCTTTTTTTTTCACTGAACTGTAGATAGTAAATGATAACTTCCTGATATTTATCAGCCCGACCGGGATGAAAATCTCGATTTTTGTTCCGGTATATAAAAAATTCTTGCATTAATTTTATTTTGTGTAATGAAATCACAAGCGTTTGGTTGTGACTCTCCCTATATTTCGACAGCGGTGCATGAAAGATCGCAAGATGTTTTGTGGCAGATTTTTTCTTTCAGTTTGTCGTCGGCTTATGGATTAAGAGTCCTTATTGCTCCTCTCGATATGCGGCGAAAAAAGTATTTTTCATCAGTACTATTGTTGAAATGCTGATTTATTGTGATGACCATAAAATAAATAATAATGGGGATATTATGAAAGCAATTCCTGAAAATACGGTACAGTGGTTGAACAACCAGATTTCACAGGCAGTTGTTAATAAGGCGGAAAGGCTCAGGAAGGGTGTTGAAAAAAAGTATGAGTTCAGTGAAGGGGCGACTGTCCGGCTCCAGGCTCAGCTTGACGAGACCTACAAAAAACAAAATTCAATTTTTGTTCTAAAACCTGTACTTGAGGGTGAGGGTGAGTCGTTTCATACCCGCAATAGTGTCATTATAGCCGGTGCAATGATGGATTACTCCTCTCAGC
Organism: Spirochaetota bacterium; assembly: GCA_023396665.1. Lineage (GTDB taxonomy): Bacteria > Spirochaetota > UBA4802 > UBA4802 > JAFGJZ01 > JAEWVL01. The sequence continues at coordinate 828 of JAEWVL010000286.1, read as the reverse complement.
GGGCTGCGGTTTCACTTACTATGGCGGCTCACAATGCCGGTATTACCGTATATCAATATGATATTTCACATGCTTCCCCTCCGGTAAGCAGTTTTTTTTCTGACTTATGCAAACGTAATAACACATATAGCAAGATTAATAGAAGCGCCGGCATATTGCGTCCCGTTTTTAATGGTATTGACAGTTTGACAAATTCGATAGCCGGGGGATACGTACAGCGCGCAGCTGCCACTAATCTCGTATCGCTCTTCAGTAACATTCCCAAAAGTATGCCGGTTATTGCCGTTGACTCATGGACAGCTCATGCAGCGGTTTTAGCAGGAATAGAGCGGGTAATAAACTGTATTCCGGACAGCAAGCCTCATTTTTCTTCCCTGTGTGAATCAGCTGTCAATGTGGTTCAGACTCATGAGAGCTGGTTTCAAAGTTCAACTCTCAACGCCCTGGTTCAGGGGAAAAAAGATATAGTTGTTCCCGATAAATCGAATTTTCTTCACTCAAGCGGACACTTTATAGAAATAGAGACGGTAAAGTCTATAGATCGTGATTGCAAGAAACGCGTGAGCAGATCCAAGCGGGGTGAGCCGCTTCGTGTATTAATCTCAATTCAGTCTGAAAACTGCAATACCGAGATGTATCGTCAGGTTATCAGGAAACTGGTTCCTCTTGTCGCACCTCAGAAGATAGCGCTGTTCATCAATCTCGGTAATAACAAGAATGCCTGGGAGAATATAAAGTCGAGTTTCTCCACTACGCAAAGTCTGGTGACCACCTACTTCAACAAGGGCGATTCGTTTAGCTTTGCGCATAGCGCATCCTCTGTAAGCG
>JAEWVL010000271.1 GCA_023396665.1 Spirochaetota bacterium | reverse complement strand
GTGAATACTTCATCGGCGGAAATACCGCTTTGCGCCGTATTTGACAGACAGCTGACAATGTGATTTCGCATAGCACTGTCGTCCGCTTTGAAATCAAGCCGTTCGAAGATACTGTGAAGAATAATACCGCTTCGCGCTCCCGGCGCTAGCGTTGTATTGACCTTGCTGTTTTCAGTCTGCACTGCTGCGAAACTGTCGTAATCCTTCTCTCCGAAGCGGGTCAGACGTTCGATTTTGGTAAAACTGCCGACCGCCCAATCACGTTCTATTCCGGTTCTTTCGCACTGTGCGAGAACAAGTTCACCCGCAACGGCTGGTGTAAGCCGAAGAACATTCTTTTCACCTTCATCAACAGTCACAAAGCGTATATCTTTGTTCGTTCCGATACGTTCATTAATGAGATCGGCCATTTCACGGCTTTTGCAGTAATTGACAAAGGCAGCGTACGAGTAATCGGCGATATCCTGATGCGCAAACAGCCATGCAAGGGAGGAATTATCCGCCTGTTCATAGTTACAATAATACATCACGAGCGAGTTTTTCGCCCGGGTCATACCCACATACAGGAGGCGGATTTCTTCGGCGAGCAGATCATCACGGATTCTCGATTTCGCTTCTTCATCTATCTGTCTGGGCCCCCTGACATCGAGAATTCTTTCGCCTGATTCATTATAAGGATAGGTCGCATTTATAAAGGTATCGGAAAACACGTTTTTATGAGTCCAGCAAAAGGGCAGAAACACGATTGGAAATTCAAGTCCCTTGCTCTTGTGCAGCGTCATTATCTTCACAACATCACCGTCACGGTCGAGGCGGACGGGCTGTTCATCCTCTTTTTCTCTGGCGTTCATTCTCTTCGCGGCCCACTGCATGAGCTGCTGCTCATCAAGTCTGTTTTGAATCGCCGCAGCATGCAGCAATTCGGCGATATGACGGTAATTGGTGACGCTGCGGGCGCCGCCCTCATCGGGAAGAATTCTCGAATAAAGACTCGACCCTTCGCTCTGATGTATTTTTTTTGAGCCGCTCCGAGCGACTTTTTTTGCAGCGGGTATTTCATCTTCCAAACCGGCCGTTTCCGAGGCAACACGTTCAAATAAAGCCACAAAGCCCGCACTGCGAAAGATATTGCGATACGAGATGAAACGTTCGAGCCAGAAATCACCCCGCGATCCGCTTTCGAGGCAGTGCACGTATTCATGGCTCTTTCCGAACAGGCGCGACGATAGCACTGCGGCTATTGTGTCAAGCCGCACATCGGCGATTGCGGCAAGCAGCAGATACATCTCGTACATCTCAACAGTTTCGAAGACTGATCGCTCGCTGATATCGGTCGCGGGAATGCCCGCATCCGAAAGCTTCTGCCACAAAATTCCCGCCTCACGGCTGGTACGCGTCAGAATCGCGATATCGCTCGCCTTCACCCTGTCTGCTGAACCATCTTCTCCGCCGCTATACGTACTGCCGATGAGTTCGGCGATATTGCGTACAAGATCAGTCGAAACTATGTCTATGCCCCTTTCCTTGCTGCCCTTGCGCTGAAAATCAAGATAGCGGATCGAAAGCGCTCCGCATTCGGCCGGGGCTGACTGTGCGGCCTTATCCGCAGCGTCAACCGGCTCATAGCGGATGCCCTGTGTCAAAAAACTGCCCTCTGAGGAAAACAGCTGATTTACGGCATTAATGAGAGAGGCCGATGAGCGGTAATTTTTTTTCAGGGTGAAACGATGCGGCATTTGTGTCGCGACACTCAGATACGAGTGAATATCCGCGCCCCTGAATGAATAGATAGACTGCTTCGGATCACCGATGCAGTAAAAAATTCTGCCTTTGTGCGGAAACAAACGTGCGAAGATTTCATACTGCAGTGAGTCGGTGTCCTGAAACTCATCGACAAACACCGCTTCAAAACGCGCAGCGATTTTCTTTGCCAGATCGGCCCCGCCCTGAGCCTTCAATGCATGCAGCAGCCTGACGAGCAGATCGTTGTAGGTGAGCTTCTGATACAGGCGCTTTTCCGTTTCATAGCGTTCATACGCAGTCCCTATCATAGCTTTTTTTACGGCTACCGCAAGGGTGGATACCGACAGACTGCGATCTTCGTACAATGCAGCGCATTCATCACAGGCCGCAAAGAAAGGATGAGCCGGAACAAAACCGGCGTGAGCCTTTTTCAGTTTAGCAATCAGTTGTCCGGATCTGAAACGCATCAGCATCGAAACAGTTTCATCTTTTACTAATGCGTCTTTAACGGCAAGTTCACCAAACACTTCGTGATAGAGCTCCAGATCTTTACTGTTGTAACTGCGTCCGTCAAGAATGGCGAAATTGTCGAGTTCTGTCAGAATCTCTTCAGAATGCTGCACCCAGAGAGCTGCCGCTGCACGGGCGGAAGCAGCGTATTTCGTATCGAACTCTTCGAAAGTCTTTCGAAGCTGCCCGATATCGGGCAGCTCGGGCAGAAGCCGTGCGAGCGGCGTATTGAGGCGTTCACGCAGCATTTTTTCTATAGTCTGCACGCTGTACAGATAGCTTTTCTGATACGAACAGATCGCGTCTATGATTCGCTGATCCTCATCGTACCAGTATTTTCTGAAAGTATAGGACGCGGCCGCCGTAACAAAAGGTGTGTCGTCTTCGCTAAGCTGCAAACCGGGAGGAGTCATCGTTTCAAACGAAAATTCTTTCAGAAGCTTCTGACAGAAGGCGTGAATGGTGTAAACCGGCGCCTCATCTATGTGTGACAGGGCACGCTCGACACGGATTTTTTTCATATTGAAGCCGAGCTGATCTTCACGCGCCTTATTTACTACGTGAACTATGTCTGCGTTATCTATTATCGTGTTTTCATTCTCAAACAGGTCACGGGCGGCACACAGAAATGATCGTATTCGGTCACGAAGCTCTGCGCTTGCGTCACGGGTAAAGGTGACGATCAGTATTTTTTCGAGGGGTATTCCCGATTCTATGATCGCTTTCACGACCAGTACGGCAATCGAATAGGTTTTTCCCGTACCGGCCGAGGCTTCGACCATCGCTCCGCCGCGCTGCAGCGGCATCTTCAGATCAAGCGCCATCTGCTGCTTCATGCGTCCCCCCAAACCGAATCGAACAGCGCAAGAGCGCTGCACCTGAATTCCTCATCGAAGGGAAACCCGTGAACAAAGCAATGCTGAAAATATACGTTCGGTTGCGCGGTGTATTCGTTTTTCATTTCATTGATCGCGCAATTCAGGGCATAGTCGAGATCGCCGCGGTGTTTTCCCTTAAGATAGGTTTTGGCGAAACTCATGGACAAGCGGTGCTGAAAGTGCAAGGGATGACGGTGACCGTTCAGTATCGCAGCGATAAGTCCGTCAATTTTTGAGGAAGCAACCGGATTGATCCGGGTTAGAACGCTCGAATCATTTTTCGGCACCTGATAGAGGGCTCCCCGGTAGGCATCGCAGGAAGACAGCAGTATGTTGGCCGCGGCGACAGAGGCCATATTATAGCCGCTGTCGTTCAGATGTACGGCGATATGACAGCCGTCAAAAAGCGGCATACTGCCCTCCACTATCACTCGCGTTGCGTCGATTGTGCGATCGATTGAAACGTCGACCATTTCCCTGTCGCCGGGTTGTACAAGCGATTCAGAAAAATTTCTGAGCGAATCGTGTGTCTGCCGCAGCATCCATGAACCGTAATTCAGTGGGGGAATTGTGCCCGTGTGCGGAAAATACCTCAGAAGAACGGACGCATCGTCTCCGTTTTGGATCTTCTGAAACAGCGATCGCCTTGTATCGTAATCGATAGTGAAAGGCTCGTTCTGCTCAAACGTGTCATCCGGCATCGAAAGCGTCGCATGCAGAACATTTCTGACAAAATAGCGTTGCGGATCCCTGAAAAACGCGATCACATCGCCGCAGTTCATGCGAATGATTTCGGGAAGCCGCAGATCGTTCATCACGGGAGGATCGGCTTTTCCGGCAAAGGCACATGCGGCACGATACATGCCTTTATCATAGGAACAGCGCTGCGAATTTTTTTTGAAATACGCTGCTGCAAATGGCTGCAGCATATGCGTAACAACGAGGGCTTCCTGCGCCTTTATCGCTTGACCGCTTTTAGCGTCACTGCCGAAATCGACACACAGATCAAGATAGTCAAGCAGTTCGCTCACAAGCAGCGAAGGGGGGATATCGCGATCGCCTCCTGATGATTTCGCATTGTAACTGATGTACAGACGCGAACGCGCGGACATAAGCGTTTCAAGAAACAGATACCTGTCATCATCCCTTCGATCGCGATCGCCTTTCTGGCGGTTTGCGATGACGCCGCCTTTTTTTGCGCCGGCGTCGGAAGAAGCGGATGCCTTGTCGCGCTGAAAAACCGCACTCTTCATCAGATCAAAGGAGGATCGCACGCTTTCTCGCGGTATAGTTCCGTTGTTCATGCCCAGAAGACATATCATTTTAAAGGGTACGCTTCGCATAGGCAGAAGCTCGCAGAAAGTGATCTTGCCGTCTAGAAAACCGAAAATACGCCGCTCGTTATTCAGATATTCGCTTACACAGTAATGGTAACACTCGAATGAAATATGTGTCGCCGAATCAAGCATCACGGCATTCTGCTCTATGCGCTGAAAAACGAGCGCAAGTTCTTCACACTGCAGCGCATATTGCGAAAGCGCCGGAAAAAAATCATCGAGCATGCGCCGGCACAGTTCGGTCCACTCACCCACCCCTCGCAGGGATTCGCAGATACGGCTGTAAAAAATTATACGCTCTGTACATTCCATGATTCTGCCGGCAAGCGGAACCATAGTCTCGTTCATAGCTGAAGCGATAAGACTCTCCTGAACGAAATCACCCTGTTCATAGGCGACACCGGCCCACAGCCGCCGCGCGCATTCGTGCCAGCTGTTCTGATAAAAACGCGCGCCGCCCTCTTCATGATCATCCTCGTCACGTCCCCAGCGAAAACCCGCATCGTACATTCTGTTGAAAAAATCGTTCAGATCGGCCTCGTCAACATCGAGACGCATGCGCAATGCGTCACGGGAAAAAAAATCTCGAAGCGAAACGTAACTGATCCCGTGCAGCAGCATGTCACACAGCGAAAGAAACAGCGAGGCGATCTCATTGTCATGACAAATGTTCAGGTCGGCAATTGAATAGGGAATGCGCTCATCGAGATAGCTGCGCACATCAAAGACGCCCTTAATGTAAGAGGCATACTGTTCGATATCGGGAACCATGACGAGTATATCCTTCGGTTCGAGCGAGGGATCAGCCTCGAAAGCTTCGATTATCTCGTCATGAAGCGCCTCGAGTTCGCGTGAAGGCCCGTAACAGGCTGCCACCCTGATGCTTGCGTCACCTGGTGTATACGCAAGAATATCGTCACCCCGATCGGCCCTGCTTCGCTCGCGACGCTGCGCGATGTCGAGCTGCAGCCGCTCAAGAACACTTTGCACTTCGCCTGCCCCCTCACAGTCACCGGGGGCGAGATCACCGGCTCTTTCGAGAAGCAGAGAGAAAAAATCCGCACCCTCGCGACCGTTTCGCGTCAGAAGCGTATTGCCGGGACTGAGATAATGATCTTCGAAATTCAGGTTTCCCTTGCGGTACAGCAGCTCTTCGCTGACCCTGTGAATGATGTTTTCGCTGACATCATTGAACCAGTCGGAGGACTCGCAAGGGTTCAGTAAAAACAGATGAACGGGTATACGCCCGGCAAGCGCCGAGAGAATATCAAGATGAAACTGCGGCAGGGTTGAAACCCCGAAGACGAGAAGCCGTGAAAGGGGGATAGTTTCGGCTGTGGCGATTCGCCCGATCAGATCGCGCCTGAGCGCCGCCCGATGGTTTCCCTGAATCTGAGAGAGCATAAGCCACAGGCGCATCTGCCAGAGCGAATCTTCGGGCAGAGGATGCGCGAATCCGTTGACGATATACTGCGGTTTATTTTCGTCCCAGGCGAGAACCGTCTCGGGACGGTACAGTGTGTACTGATCAAAAAGATCGGCAAGAGATTCTGCGAATTTATAGAGGTTGAGACTGTCTCTGCCGGCGTCATCATAGTCGTCCATGCCCGGAATCATCGAACGCAGCTGTCTGTTTTTAAGAAGGTCGTAAAGCACCCATGCGCTCGTCTGCTTGTCCGTAAAAACCCGTTCTCCGCACAGGGTCTCGCACAGCTGAAAAAAAAACTGATTGGGGAATACAATACGGTAGTTGGCGAAAACCCCAAGCCGTTTTGCCATCTCGAGTACGAAATAGCGCCCCATACCGAGACTCTGAACGAGAATAGTCTCCGCGTCGAGGGGACTTGCGGAATGAGCTCCGAGTACCGCTTCGGCGGGATCAAAGAGTTTTTCGAGTCGGTGATTGTGGTAGATGTGTAAAGCCATAAACTCTCCGGCACTGAAGCGGTCTTTGAATTTTCAACTTCTCACAGGGAATAAAACTATTCAAGAGAAAAAAGCCGAAGATTCGTTTTTTATGTGCAGTGAGACGGTGGCAGGGCGTATCCCCCCGTCGCCCAAAACGCCATGGGCATAGTTTTTTTATTGCATTTTCACCGGCAACACGGATCAGTTAATCGGCATCGATACGGCAACGCGTTTCAGAGGGTTTATTTTGAAAAAACAACATGCAACGCTGCTTTTACCGCTCATTACGGTTGCAGCTATTCACGCCCTGTATACATGGTACTTCTCCCCTTCGCTCCTGTTGCATCTCGCGGCAGCGCTGTGCGATATCGCCTTTGTCGCGCTATGGGTTCTGAGCGGGGTATCCCCCCTTATAAAAAAACATGACGGCATGGAGATTCAGGTAGACGGCATCAGCAAAGAATCGCTGATGAGCGCGATAGCCGAAGGCACGAAAAAAAAAGATGAACTGCTCGCACTCGGAAAAGCCATCAGTGACAACCGGGTAAAGGATGTAGTCTCGGATATTGCTGAAACGGTGCGGGATATTCTGGATGATATAAACAAGGATCCGAAAGACCTGAAACTGGCGAAAAAATTTCTTTCATATTATCTTGATACCACAATTGCGATATGCAAAAGATATATTGATCTTTCGGCACAGAAAACCCGGTCGGTAGAAATGAAAATCGCGCTGGACAAGGCCGAAAAGACGCTCGACAAGATGCGCTCGGCATTTCGACAACAGCTGTCGAGACTTCTCGAAGATGATGTGCTCGATCTCAATACCGAACTGGAACTGCTCGACAAAACCATTAAAGCGGAAGGATACGGCGATGAAAAGCTTTCATAGCAGAATAATTTTACTATGCACACTATTTACACTACTATTTGCATGTTCATCAAAAGAGATGTCTTTCGAGGATGCGGCGAAACAGCTGCCCAGGATGCTTTCAAAAATCAAGTACAGCGAACAGTACGTTTCCCGGGTTGATACGATTCCGGGATCAGCGGCTGTCAGCTTCG
>JAEWVL010000270.1 GCA_023396665.1 Spirochaetota bacterium | reverse complement strand
GAGGCAGTGTTACCGAAACGTCAGTTGTGTCATTGTAGGTGTCTTCGAGCTCCTGCGAATCGGTACCGCTTACACTTTCGCCTCCGACGACGAAATCCTCCATTTCAACGACTTCGGCGTCGCTGGGAAAGTTACCCAGATCTTCGGCCTCATCGACGATGGGGTCTATCGTGACCTTGTCGTCACCGCCTCCGCCCGAACCGCAGGCGAATAGAAGAAAAATAACAAACCCGGCAAGAAACAGCTTTTTCATAAGAAATCTCCTTTCTGTTGTATCATAGATCTTCCACTATCTGAATTCTCATTTGTGCCATCTTCGCGACCCGTACCTCGAATAATTTCGACATAGAACGAAGCAGAGTTCCATGCGGCGGTAAAATTCGAGGTTCCCTGTCTTTACTTCTCGGTACGGGCAATTCTGAAACCACATGTGTTTGCCGTACTCGCATCAACAGAGTTCGAAGCGCCCACTATTGAATATGATGCACTGCTGGCATAAGTCCCATTCATCAGTATGCGCATATTGGCGGCAACGGGATCTGCCGGTATGGTGCTACTCCATTCGCTAACGTTGCCGCTCATGTTGTAGATGCCCAGTTGGTTGGCTTGTTTATATTTAACCTCAACCGGGTTATTATTACTGCCGCAATGGGCGAATTTTTCTATTTCGGCTTCTTCCGTACTCGTCGCCCCGCTGACATAATTGCCGGGCGTCCAGTAATATCCCCCTCTTGCGATCAGATCGGTCCGTCCGCCGGCAGAAGTGCCGACCCAGCGTGCGGCACACTCCCACTCGTTTGCAGTCGGCAGACGATAGCCTCTCTTCGTGTAATCGGCGATGGTGGCATCGGCGCTCCAGGCGCTAGTGATACCCGAATAGACAACTTCGTCGGCCCCGTAGACGATCTCGCTGAGCCAGTTGCAGAACATGACCGCCCCGTACCATGAAACATAGAAAGCGGGAAAGTTTTCTCTGCCGCTGACGGCCGTGAACTTCTTTGTCGTCGTGTTGAAGATGTAATAATCGCTAGCTGAACGCGCATTGGTAAGACTCGCACCGCCGTATCTGCAATTTAAATTGTTAATAAAGTTGGGATCACTTGTGCTTGTTCCGTTGAATTTGCCATTGTCTACTGCCCACTGATAGACCGCGGCAAAGAGGGCAACGCTCACCTCTGTTTCACCGATCGAATAGATAGTGCTTACCGTATCGGTTGTTTCACTTACCCCTTTCGGGAAAGATATCGGCGCTGTGGTATTCACCTGTACCATATTAAACGATACACTCCCTACCGAAGCCGGGTACTTGGTGGCGCTTGCCGCAAGCAGTCGTGTGATCTTGACGACGATCGAACGGTATTTTTTTCCGCTGTCGGGTTCGATGACGAAACAGAAATAGTTGGGGCCGAGTATGATTGGAATTCTGCGTGCGATTTTCAGATTGGAGGGTACTTCGAGCGGGCCGATTTTTCCGTTGATCCACAACGATGCTCTTGGCAGAGCAGTGCCCCGTCTGCTCAAATCTGAAGGCAGCGTTACCGAAACGTCAACCGCGTCATCGTAGGTTTCGCCGAGGTCTTTTGATTCGGTTCCGCCTAAGTCTTCGCCTCCGACGACGAAATCCTCCATTTCAACGACTTCGGCGTCGCTGGGGAAATTGCCCAATGCTTCGGCCTCGTCGACTATGGGGTCTATCGTGACCTTGTCGTCGGCGCCCCCGCCCGAATCGCAGGCGAATAAGATTGCTATAGTAAATATGGTTATAATCTTTTTCATGCCGAACCTCTCTTTTTCATTGAATCAATCGAGGCCGTCCACGGTAAAGCTACAGGCGGGGGAAGGTGGAAAAGTGAGCCCTGCCGTGGAAAATGCTATGCGTGGTATCAAGGTAACACCGAACCCTTTCTTTGACAATCTGAATTCGTATTGTATACGCGTCTAACGTGAAATTTCTGTAAAAAATTGCGATTTTGTCTATAAATCTGTATTTTCACAGAATAGATGTATAAGTGATTTTCTCTGCTTAATGAAAAAAGTTCAGCACTTTTGAGAGTATAAAACGTCATGTAATATGACGATATCTGTCATTCAGGAGGACTCATGCATACTACATCTCTTACTATCAAGCAGGACATTTTTATGCTGATGCAAGCCCGTGCGGAAGAGATGAATATTTCCGTTTCTGGTTTGATAAAGCGCTTAATTGCTCGTTTTTCGAAGTGCTATACCACGCGTCTTGAATACAGAGAATGTAATGTGACCTATCAGCCGTCGATAGAGGAGTGTCATCTTTTCATCATCACCTATTCTGATGAGGAGTATGAGCAGGTTCTTGATATCAGAAAAGTTTGGAAACTCAGTGTTTCTTTTTTTGTTTTGATGGCTTTTTTGCACTACTTGTATTGCGAAAGCACCGGCGATTCGGCTCAAAGCAGGAAAGGGCTCTTGTATAGCTATATGGTGACCAATTATGTATTTCGAAAAATATTAGACAAAGGCAATATTGTGTTCATGTTAATTTGGGCAAAAAAACACAAACCACAGAAGCCGGAATAAACCCTGCACCCAAAACCCTCAATATCCCCCCACCATGATGAGAATCGAGAAAATCGAAAGGGTAGGCTATGCCAAGCTGGCAGACTCCTTGGCCGGACTAATGTATGGCTATGACTGATAGAGTTATTTGATATTTACTTGACAACAGAACTGTTTTCTTTTACTTGATATCCCACTGATATATCTCTTCAGGGCAGGGTGCAATTCCCTACCGGCGGTAAAGCCCGCGAGCCGAAAGGCTGATCCGGTGAGAATCCGGAGCCGACAGTAAAGTCTGGATGAAAGAAGAGAGAACGGTCCGCCCCGCGGACTGTTTGAAAGCCCTGAGAGATTCCCGGGGCTTTTTTGTGCTCAGGCGTTCTTTCCGCGTGTTGACACATCGCCCCGAATCGTTATACGTAAACGGGGGGATACTCCATTCATGCATGAATCCTTCATGAAATACGCTCTCGATCTCGCACAACGCGGGTCGGGCTTCACCAACCCGAATCCGCTTGTAGGTGCCCTCATCGTCAGGGACGGCTCGATCATCGCCGAGGGTTATCACCACTATTGCGGCGGCGAACACGCCGAAGTGGATGCGCTCAAAAATTCATTTGCCGATCCCGCCGGTGCGACGATGTATGTGACGCTCGAACCCTGTTCGCATTACGGCCGAACCCCTCCCTGCGTCGACGCGATTATCGCCGCCGGCATCAAACACGTTTTTGTCGGCTGTTGTGATCCCAATCCCCTCGTGGCGGGGCGCGGCATCGCGAAATTGCGCGATGCGGGCATCGAAGTAAGCGAAGGTGTGCTCGAAGACGAGTGTCGCAGACTGAACGAAATCTTTTTCAGCTATATCACCCGTCGGCGCCCCTTTGTCATTCTAAAAAGCGCGATGACGCTCGACGGCAAGATCGCGACCCATAGCGGTGATTCGCGCTGGGTCACTGGAGCCGAATCGCGCGCCTTCGTGCATACGCTTCGCCAGCGCTGCGCCGCCGTCATGACCGGTATCGGCACCGTATTGGCCGACGATCCCTCTCTGACGACGCGCATCGAAGGAGCAAAAACCCGTGATGCGCTGCGCGTCATCGTCGACAGCCGGGGGCGAACTCCGCTTTCATCGCGCATACTCACACAGAAATCCGACGCGAAGACCTTGATCGCACTCACACAAGCGGCTCCCGCTGAATCGATCACAGCTCTTGAAAAAGCCGGCGCGAAGGTTCTCGTCCTGCCCGAACAAAAGGGACGCGTCGATCTCGCAGCGCTCATGGGCGAGCTCTACAAAATGCAGATAGACAGTGTTCTTTTGGAAGGCGGATCTACACTGAATTATGCGGCGCTTGAAGCGGGCATTGTCGACAAAGTGCTTTTCTTTATCGCGCCGAAAATTCTCGGCGGTGAAAATGCAAAAACGCCGGTCGGCGGTGAAGGTGTCGCGTACATGAAAGACGCGATCGAAGTATACTCGCTTTCATGCCATAATTTTTCCGGTGACCTTCTCGTAGAAGGCTATCTTCGAAAGGAGGCTCCCTATTGTTCACAGGATTGATTGAGGATATCGGAACGGTCAAAGCCCTTCGCAGAGACGCACGAAGTGCAAAGCTCGATGTGGCCTCAAAAAAAATTGCCCCGGGTGTGGCGCTCGGTGACAGCGTTGCCGTCAACGGCGTATGTCTGACGGTTGTGCGTTTTGATCACAATGAGTTTACGCTTGATGCGATGCCCGAGACGATGATGCGCACAAATCTTGGATTGCTGAAACCCGGCTCTCGGGTAAATCTTGAGCGGGCGCTGCGCCAGGGTGACCGGCTTGGCGGCCACATCGTAAGCGGTCATGTCGACGGAACGGGAAGTATCAGGGCTAAGCGCGATGACGCGAATGCGACCTGGGTATACATACGAACACAGCCGCAACTTCTTTCGCAGATGGTGCAAAAAGGGTCGATAGCGATCGACGGAGTTTCGCTGACGCTCGTCGATGTGGATGATAAAGAGTTCTCGGTGTGTATTATTCCGCATACCGGCGCCGAGACGACGCTGCTCTCGAAGAAGGCAGGAGAGACTGTGAATCTCGAGTGTGACATCATCGCCAAATATGTCAACGCGGCGGTGAACGGAGCGGAAGCCGATAGTGCCGCTGCGGTTTCCGCCGGATCCATTGATATGGAATTTCTCAGAAAAAACGGTTTTGCCTGATAATGAGCGTTTTATGATTTAAAAAAATGGAATTGCGCCGCACTTAATATTTCAGCTTATGATATACGGTAAAGAATAGATATATTTTGTCAGTATAAATATATTATATAATTACTAAATATAATTGAGGGGGACACATGAATAC
>JAEWVL010000214.1 GCA_023396665.1 Spirochaetota bacterium | reverse complement strand
TCAGATATCCGAGCGAAAACACGAGTAATGACAGGAGCACACTTCTGTACGCGCGGGAAAACATGAGAAGACCCGCACTCAGAAGAAGCGCTGCGCAGGTCGCCAGAACGGTCAGAAAATCGACCGACAACAGAATAAAGCGGATCATCACACATCTCCCGCAGTCTTTCAGTGATCCCTGCATTCACCACAGCAGCTGCTGCCGTAACGGGGATGCGGTGAAAGTTTTAGTATTTACAAAATCCGCAGATGCTGATTGTTTCAGTTTACTCAAAGATTAAACCGGAGAAACCCCAATGCTGCAAAACGAATTCATCATCGTCAGAAAATTCAAAGTCGAAGACGCGAAAGCCCTGTATGACTATCTGTCGCTACCCGAAACCTATCTGTATGAACCGGGCGAAGCGGTCAGCGAGGCACAGGCCGCGCAGATGTGCGCCGAGCGTGCCCGGGGCGACAGTTTTTTTGCCGTCTGCGACAGGCAAAGCGGCACCATGGTCGGCCACCTTTATTTTCAGCGCTGCGAACCGGCTGAATTTCTAAGCTGGGAACTCGGCTACATATTCAATCCCCGCTATCAGGGGCTCGGCTATTGCACGGCCGGCGCGAAGCTTCTGATCGATTACGCGTTCAGAACGCTCGGAGCCCACCGCATCGAAGCCCACTGTAATCCGCATAACGTCGCCTCATGGCGCGTACTCGAGAAATGCGGATTCACCCTCGAAGGATCATTCAAAAAAAAGGCCTTTTTCAGAAAAGACGAAAACGGACGTCCCCTGTGGTTCGACAGCCGCTCCTACGGACTTCTCGACGAGGATTATCTCAAAGCCGATTGATGAACCAATTTATCACCTGCCAGTGATCGGCGAAGATCTCTTCACTCAAAGAATCGATTTTTGAAAGATCGATCCAAAGCGCCTCGGCCGCGTCATCGCCGCCTTTTACCGCGGGCACCTCGTCACGATCTAGCGCGATATGAAACACGTGCGTAATCATGCGGCCGCGTGCATCGCGCCAGGGCGCGTCAAAATATGAGCTCGCGCGTATCGAACCCGCGAGCTCGCGCGCCGGTACCTCAATCGCGGTCTCTTCAAGAAGTTCGCGGATGCAGGCATCGCGCACGGGTTCGTCCTGGTTGATGAAGCCGCCCGGCAGCGCGAGCTGTCCGCGTCCTGGCTGCCCATTGCGGCGTATCATCAGTACGCGCCCGGCGGCGGTGCAGAAAGCGTCAGCAGTTACGAACACGGGGGGATACGGGCTCGTCTTCCACTCGTTTCTGCTTTCCTGTACAAAATAATATTCATCGCGCAACCTTGTGTACTCTTCGCAGAAACACCACTCTCGCAGCACCGGTATAATTACGGGTTCGCACAGCGTCGCGATATCGTCAAGCCGCCCCTCGAACAAAGCCGAGCGGATTTTCGTAGAGCTTATCCCCCCGCATTGTTCGTCGAGCGCCTCGAGCGCCCAGCCCTGAAAGCCGTCGAGATAAGCCGAAGATGAATCGCGAAAATGCCCCACAAGCGCGATGCTGCCGCCGCCCGCAATCCCGTCGATCGAGCGCCGAAGCCGCATGCGCCATTCGCTGATATTGTAGGCCGAATCGCGAATATGGATAATCGTGTATGTTTCCGGATCAAACGCGTTCAGCGAAGAACGCACAAAGGCTTCACGCTGTGATGAACTAAAGGGATTTCGCAGTGACGGCGACACGAGATGCGAACCGATCACCACGATGACATGCGAAGCCAGTGCCGCCGCGTGTTCGAACAAAGCCAGATGCCCCCTGTGAAAAGGCTGAAAGCGGCCGATTAATATCGCATAGTCGTATTTCTTCATTCGTTCCTCCGCAGCTGATGCCCACGGTATCACAGAGGGCGGAAACTTTGTCAAGAAAAGGATTCTATTGCTGCAGCAGTGATTTACGCTGTTTTCATAAACGGCTTGACAAATTTGCTATTGTTAGATACTTTGATAACCATGGAACTATCAGAAGCGGCAAAAGTATTCAAGGCTCTCTCGTGTGAACAGCGATTAAAGCTCTACAAACTGCTCGTCGAGTGGGAAGGCTTCGAAGAAGTTGAAGAGTGCTGCGGAGTCATGAAGGCGTTTACACGCGCAAGCGATTTAATGAAAATTTCAAAATCGACCATCTCGCATCATATGAAAGAACTGGTAAACGCCGGGCTTATCGTCTGCACCAAAAACGGTCAGTCTGTCACCTGCTCAATCAATCGGGAGCTGTCTGAGCGTATTAAAGAGATGCTGTAGTGTAATTTATTCTCATTATTTCAGACTTTTTTGTCATAATAGTTCGATAGTTGTAAAATAATATCAGTATAAGAGTGTGATACTATGATAGGGTTCAGCGGGGATGAAACGGAACTGCTGCATGATATTCGCATCGGCATAGAGCGGGAGGCGCTGCGCATCAACAGGGACGGAAGCCTGGCGATGAGCCCTCATCCCCCCGCCCTTATAAAACCGCATTTCACCCGTGATTTTTCCGAAAGTCAGCTTGAAATCATCACCCGTCCATGCCACTCGATCGACGAAGTTCTTATTGAGCTCGACGCGCTTCATCGCGAGGCAAGGGAGAAGATCGGCGATGAACTGCTCTGGCCGATGAGCACTCCACCGACGCTGCCCCCTGAAAACAGCATCCCGCTCGCCAACATGGGTTACGATGAGAATGGCCGTTTTTTCAACAACTACCGCCGGGGCCTCGCCAGCCGTTACGGAAGAAGACGGCAGATGATTTCGGGCATCCATATCAATCTTTCTGCCGGAGAATCGCTGAAACGACACATCGCACAGAAAATTTCCGGCAACCAGTCTCTGGGGGAAAGGTTAGTCGATCGTATCTATCTGATCGCATCGGCAACATTCATGCGGATGCTGCCGACC
>JAEWVL010000192.1 GCA_023396665.1 Spirochaetota bacterium | reverse complement strand
CGATCAGTACAGGCGGCATCGGGCGGAAGGTCAAACCGATTGAGGAATTACTTTAAGTGTTTTCTGTTTTCAGGAAACGCAAACACACAGCATTTTTAAGTTTTTTTATGGTGCGCTAAGAACTTTTTTCCGAGTTTTCAAAAAGGCTTGAAAAAAAACGATGATCGTCCGATTATATGTAGAGAGCGTGGGAATTATGTCGCTTTTTTATCCCCCCTCCCAATTCACATGCAAACGGGTTGTTAATGGCTGAAAAACGTAAAGAGCCGAAGATATACAACGCCGAAGAACAGGCGGAGATATCACGAATTATCGCCAAACTGCCCGGCAGCCCCGGAGTGGATCGTGCCGTGACGCCTCCGCCTCCCCCGCCAGAACCGGTTGTAGCGGAGGAACCCGACTTTCTTTCGTCCTCTCCCGATGACGGCTATAATCTCGATTCTCTTCCGGACGAATTAGGGAGCGAGACAAACCCGGATATTGCTTTCATGGACGAAATTTCTTCGTTCGAAGACAATGCTGACGATACAATGCAGCAAGACGGATCCGAGGCGGATTTCGATGAACAACCGCAGGATATCACCTCGCTTCTTGAAGAGCTACCCGAACAAAACGACGAGACGAGTGAAATAGAATCACTGGATGATTTTTCACAGATGGAGGATTTGACGTCTGAAGAACCCTCCGATCTGGATATGTCCTCAATTGATATGGATGAACCCACAGCGCCACGTTTTTCCTATACACCGAAATCCGTTCCGAGAAAAGACCCGACGCTCGCTCAACTCGACTCGATACTTGGCAATGAACCGGAAACCATAGACGCACAGGATTATTCAAAAGATATCTTTTATCAGGATGATGAGCCTGAACAGACACCGCTGACAGCGCCGGCAGCCGAAGACATGGCAGATATGGCCACACTTCCCGACATGTCGCCGGATGAGGGGGATTTTGCATCCTCATCGATAGAAGACATTCCCGACTTGAGTTCTCTCTCAATTGAAGAACCGCATACTATGGAGAGCGCCTCGATAGACGATCTGCCTGATCTTGACGTGGCCGACTTTGCACTGGAAACTCCCGAAAAAGCCGACAGCACTTCGATTGCGGACGAATTGGATGATTTTGACATCTCAAGTGCAGATCTCGGCGATGATGAGCTCTCCGCCGATTCACTGGATATCGACGAGTTATCGCCGCAAGCCGATATATCTGATAACGACGAAAACTCCGCTTCACCTGATATCGATGTGCTTCCCGATATTGACGATTCACTTCCCGAGATAGAAATCGAACCCGATGATGGTAACGATTACGACTCGCCGTCAGGCGCTGCCGCCGGAAGAAATGCCCAATCCGAAGCGGATCTGTCGGCAGATGACATACGCAAAATGAAAAAAGCCCTGCTGCTCTACGCACCGGGGCTTACCGAAGTCATCAAGGACACCATTCTCAATGACCGCTTATCGCCCGGCGACATGCAGCGCCTTGTAGAACTGATCGTCAACGGCCGTCCGGAAAACAATGTCCACCGTTTTCTCGAAAAGAAGCTGTCCCGCAAAATCGATCCGCAGGGTGGCGGTCACCGGCGCGTGCTTATTGCCCGGCCGGAATATTCCCAGGAAGGACGGGAGCGCCAGCGGCGTCTTCTCAATCTTACACGACTTGGCATCGCCGGCACACTCGCTCTGACGGCTCTGATCGTTCTTGGCTGGCACTACATCTACAAACCCTATATGGCAGCACGTAAAATCGAGGAAGGTGTCCGGCTGATACGCCGTGACGCGGATCCAAAGTTTCCCGACTATAAAAAAGCCGAAGAAATCTTTGCCTACGTCGAGAAACATTACGTAAAAGATTACATCCCAGGATACAACAGGTACGGAAGAGCGTATTTTGACAAGAAAGAGTATATGCGTTCTCTCGAAAAGCTCAACAAGGCCTATCTTTTGGCACAGAAGGATAAATTCTATTCGGACAAGTCTTTCGATACCCTGCTGGAGCTGGGCTATTTCTATTCACGCAAAAAAACAGCTGAATTTGACAAGTTCTTTGACGAGTCAGTGAAACTGAATCTGAACGAGTATTATTTTCAAAAAATCCCCCCCATCGTCGAGATAAAGACCCAGTACGATCTGGCATATAATTTTTACCGCATGGTACTCAACAAACGCCCGAAAAGCATCGACGCGCTTCTGGGAATCGGCAATATCTATATGAATCAGGGCGAATATTTGAAGGCACGCGAGTACTACGAGGAAATTCTGAAAGTCGATAAAAATTCGGTTGCCGGACACGCCGGATTGCTGAATCTGTTTATTGAGCGGGATGAGTTTACAGAAGCGCTCACGATCTACGTCAAGCTGCGCGACAGGAAGAGCCTGAAATCGCTCCCCTCGCCCCTGCTTGCCAAATTTTCGAATTATCTGCTCGGAAAGACAAAAAGCGACAAGACGAACATCCGCATCGACTACGGCATTCAATCACCACGCCTCAAGGATAACGACGATCAGCCCTTTCCGGCTGTTGTCGAGGTGCTCAAGGCGCTCAGGGAAAAAGATCCGGATTATCCGCCGTTGTATGTACAGTACGCGAAGCTTTCTATTAAACAGAAAAACTACATGCTTGCTAAGCAGTATCTTGAAAACGGACTTGAGCGCTCAAAGAAACAGAAGTACACCTTTTTTGCCGGCAATCAGATGCTCGGTGAATTTTACTATTACATGAAAAAGGCCGACCTCGCTTACCGTTATCTTAAACAGGCGGCAATGGATTACGCGAATCCCCCCGCGTATACTTTTGAGGACTTTTACTACGAGACCGAACACCCCGGACGAACACCGGCGATGCTGGGCAACATTTTTTACTATTTCTTCGATCAGGTTACCTTTCGAACTGGCGATCAGGAGTCGCAAAGCGATGTTGAGATGCGGGCGAATGCCGACAAAATGGCTAATTATAACATCGCTCGCAACTATTACGAACAAGCGATTGATCTCGGATACAATTCAAACGAAGTGCATTACAATCTCGGGCGGGTTTACTACCTGAATTCGGAATATTCCCGCGCACTGGACCAGTGGCTGAATCTGTATGACTCGTTTATCGACTCTCCCGAACTGATGATGGGCCTGGGCAATGTTTTCTACAAACTGGAAAATTACGATTCTGCAAAAGCACAGTTCATGAAACTAATCGCAGTATACGAGTTTGAGGCGGAAAAAGTAAAAACCGTTGTTGCAGGTAATGG
>JAEWVL010000143.1 GCA_023396665.1 Spirochaetota bacterium | reverse complement strand
GCAGATCACCATTCACATCGCCGTCACAATGAAAAATGTGCGAAGAAAATCTGTTCCAGTTATTTTTGCCGGCGGTTTCTTTGTCCGATTCGATCTGTTCGTATAGTCTTGTCCTGTATTCATCATCCGAATAATGGGTTCGATCGATTCCGATTATTGAAAAATCGGTCTCAAGCGAGCCATCTTCGAAAAGCCGTAACAGCGAAGGAAAGAGTTTCTTTCGCGAAAGGTCTCCCGCTCCGCCGAATATAACAAATATAAAAGGCGCGAGATCCGCAGTCTCTGAAATGTTGCAGGCTCTGAGAAATCTGCTCTTTACCGGTTGCGGGGGGATAATGATCGATTCGTCCATCATCAGCCTCCGCTTTTTATGCTGTGTCCGCCAAAGGCCTTGCGCAGTGCCGCAAGCGTTCGCGCCGCGAATGAATTCGTCTCGCGTGAATAAAATCTTGTATACAAAGCCGCAGTGATTACCGGAAGGGGTGTGCCGCTTTCAATCCCTTCCTGGATCGTCCAGCGGCCCTCTCCGGAATCTTCCACCCAGGGATGCAGCGTTGCCAGTTTGGGATCATCCTTCAGTTCACCGTGGAGAAGGTCGAGCAGCCACGAGCGTATAACGCTTCCGTGTCTCCATAGATTGGCAATTTTTGCCACATCGAGAGAGAATTCGCCTTTGCTGTGCAAAAGGTCAAAGCCTTCTGCATATGACTGCATCATTCCGTATTCAATGCCGTTATGAATCATTTTTACGAAATGACCCGAGCCCGAAGCTCCGGTGTAGAGCAGTGCTTCCCCGGGAGCCAGCGTCTGCATTATCGGCAGTACCGTGTCAAAGGCTTCCCGTTTACCTCCCGCCATGATGCAGTATCCCTCGGTCAATCCCCAGATGCCGCCGCTGGTGCCCGCATCAATCAGGTAAATTCCCTTTCGCGACGTTTCAGCGGCTCTGCGCATCGAGTCCTTGTAGAACGAATTGCCCCCGTCTATCAGTATGTCGCCCTCTTCAAGAGAAGGCACAAGTTCCGAAATAACCCCGTCGATCACTCTGGATGGAACCATGATCCAGATAACACGCTGCGCTTTCAGTTTGCTCGCGAGATCAGCCAGTGATGAAGTGCCTTTCGCTCCGCTGCGACAACTTGCGGCAATCGCGTCAGAATTGCTGTCGTAGACGAACAGTTCATGGCCGCCTCCGACAAGGCGCTCAACCATTTTTGCGCCCATCTTTCCCAGGCCGATAAATCCTATGGTCATGATGATCACTCCTTATTTGGCATGTTATCCCGCTGACTGAAACGGACTATTCCGTATCCTTTATACCTGAGAATTCGTCTTTTTTTGAGCGTGTCATCAGCGAGTTGACCGCTCCACGCAGATCGTACTCTTCGTAGCAGACGCGATACACAGCTTCGCTGATCGGCATTTCCACACCAAGCGATTTAGCCAGAGCATGTACCGGTTTTGCGGTGACGTAGCCTTCCGCTACGGCAAGCTGATTGGCGATGATCTCCGATGCCTTTATTCCTTCAGATAGTTTCATGCCGAGGGTACGGTTTCTTGATAGATCACCCGTGCAGGTGAGAATAAGGTCACCGACACCCGAAAGCCCCTGAAATGTCAGCGGATCGGCGCCCAGCCTGGTTCCCAGTCTTGTGATTTCCGCCAGACCGCGGGTAATGAGCGAGGCGCGCGCCGAGAGCCCCAGCCCGAGACCATCGGCGACACCGCAGGCGATTGCGATTACGTTTTTAAGGGCGCCGCCCGTTTCCACACCGATTACATCGTCATTGGTGTATATGCGAAGTTCGGGCGAGTGAATCATCTCCTGAATGGCGCGTGCCGTTTCGATCGGTTTTGAAGCGCAGGAGAGGTCTGTGGGCAGTCCCCTTGCGACATCTTTTGCGAAAGAAGGGCCCGAGAGAAAGGCTGTATTGCCGACGTGTTCGTGCAGTTCCTCTTCGAGTACCTGGCTCATAAGAGCAAAAGTACCGTCTTCAATGCCTTTCGCTGCGGAGAGAATGAGTGTGCCTTTTTTGATGTGCGAGGAAAACAGTCGCGCCGTCTGGCGCAAATAAGCTGAAGGTACGACGAACAGTGCCAGCTCTGTGTTGTCCACGGCCTCAGCTGGATCGGTGGTGAAAAGGATGTCTTCGGGAAGCTCAAAGCCCGGTAGAAAGCGTTTGTTTTCTTTCTCCGATTTTACCAGTTCGGGGAGATCTTTCTCGAAACACCAGATAGTCGGGTTGTGCCCCTTTCTTCGCATGTAAATGGACAGAGCGGTTCCGAATGCTCCGGCTCCGATGATAGTCACTTTGGCCATAATTTCTCCTGAAGATAGTGGTCGGTGATTGTTGCTGATGAACCGACTCTTGTTTGAATCACGAAAGTGTGAAACCGATTATTGGGAAGCTCGAATAAATAGCACCCGCAATATTTTTGCCTCGTTGTCATTGGAATTAATCGAGGTTCGAGTTGCAGGGGTTTGGTTTTAAGCTTACCGATACATTATCATTGAATACTCCGGTTTATTTTGCAATAAATAAAACATTTTACATCAGCAACATAATTTTGATAAATACTTGTTTCTATTAACAGTTACATTATTCTTGACAAAAGTCCTTGCGACATTGTATGCAAGTCACAGGTGTGCAGGTACATTGTTTGAAACTGTCGTAATTTCTCCGGTATAACGGCAAAACAGGGAAATCTCGTACAACTGTTCAAATCGCACAAACCCATCACCCCGCAGAGTAATCGTGTATCTGCAGGAAAATCTATTAGAGGTGCCCATGGAAACAACCAAATTTATGCTGAATGAAAATGAGATACCCCGCAAGTGGTATAATATCGCGGCCGACATGCCGTCAAAACTTCTGCCGCCGCTCGGTCCCGACGGAAAACCGGTGAGTCCCGATATGCTTGCGCCGATATTTCCCCCTTCTCTCATAGAACAGGAAGTTTCGACTGAGCGCTGGATAGATATCCCCGAGCCGGTGCTTCAGATCCTGGCCAAGTGGCGCCCCTCTCCGTTGTACAGAGCGCATTCACTGGAAAAGGCGCTCGGTACGCCCGCAAAAATCTTTTATAAATACGAAGGCGTATCCCCCGCCGGAAGCCATAAGGCAAATACCGCAATCGCACAGGCCTACTATAACAAGAAAGACGGCATCAAGAAACTTACTACCGAAACCGGTGCCGGCCAGTGGGGCAGTGCGCTTGCGCTTTCGTGCGCTCTCATGGGTCTTGAATGCAAGGTTTTCATGGTGCGTATCAGCTTTGACCAGAAACCCTACCGTCGTCTCATGATGCAGACCTGGGGGGCCGATTGCATACCCAGTCCGAGTAATATCACCGAAGTCGGCCGTTCTATTCTTGAAAAGTATCCCGATACGCCCGGTACGCTCGGAATCGCCATCAGCGAGGCGGTTGAGGCTGCGGTGAGCGATAAAAAGGGCGAAACAAAGTATGCCCTGGGAAGCGTCCTGAATCACGTCATGCTGCATCAGACCATCATCGGACAGGAAACACAGAAACAGCTGAAGCTTGCCGGTATCAATAATCCCGATGTGGTTATTGGTTGTGTCGGCGGCGGCAGTAACTTCGCCGGTATGGCTTTCCCCTTTGCCTGTGACAAAATTCATGGTGCAAAAATAGATATCATCCCCGTCGAGCCGGCTTCATGCCCGACACTGACGAAGGGCCCTTTCAGTTATGATCTCGGTGATTTCTCCGGTATGACTCCGCTGCTTGCGATGCATACGCTCGGTCATAATTTTATACCCGAGCCTATTCATGCGGGGGGATTACGCTATCACGGCATGTCACCGCTCGTATCCCAGGCCGTTGAGGACGGACTCATGTCGCCGCGTTCCATCCCGCAACTTGAATGCTTTGAAGCTGCGTTGCTGTTTGCCCGAACAGAGGGAATAATTGTCGCTCCTGAAACGAGTCATGCGGTTGCTGCCACGATACAGGAGGCCAAAAAAGCGAAAGAAGAAGGCAAGGAAAAGGTTATTGTCTTCAATCTGAGCGGACACGGCCTGGTGGATCTCAAAGGGTATGATGATTTTCTGTCGGGAAAACTTGCCAATCACGAGCTTGCGCAGTCGGTCATCGATGAAAACCTGAAGGCAATAGAAGGTTTTCCCAAGCCGGGTGCGGTCAGAAGCGATCTGGGATTATAAGCTGCGTCAGATGAAAAGGCTGTCCGAAAAGGGCGGCCTTTATTTTTTCCTAACACTTTTTTTAAAAAAAGTAACATAAAAGTGTTAGTTGCAGTTGACACTTTCGTGTGATGTATGTACCTTCAGAAAAACCATTGAAAATAGCAGGTTAATCATGCAGGTACTGAACAAAAATGTAGCACCCGATTTCGATCAGCTTTATGCGGACGATATTCGCGAGTCGGAAAAACATGAAATAATTTCAACAATTTCACGATTTGTTGACAGTTCGGATCATTCTTTGTGTAAAGCGGAAAGAATATTCGATGAAATCAAATATGCCATGGCCAGCTTTGTAATGAAGCACGAATATGGTGCGGCATATTACAATAATGAGGATATGCATTTCTGGCTTGAAGAGCGTGCAAATCCCGAGGCTGCGGCGCAGCTTGAATCCATGATCAGTACGTATCTGAAATAATTGTTAAAACTTCTTCTTCATGCCTGCTGTGCACCCTGCCTGAGCGGGGTGCTTTTTCAGATAGAGTCTCACACGGTGACTCCTTTCTACTACAATCCGAACATCGGCGACAATGACGAGTATCAGCTTCGTCTGTGCGAATTGGATCGTTACTGTAACGATTTGAATCTGAACCTGATTGAGTATCCCCCCGACACTGAAGCGTGGATGAGCGAAGTATCCGCTTTTGCGAAGCTGGGTGAAAGATCCCGGCGCTGCTATCTGTGTTATCAGCATCGCATGGAGCGCACCTTTCAATACGCCAGAGAGCATGGCTTTGATGCGGTTTCCACCGTTCTTTCGGTGAGTCCCTACAAGGTTTACGCATGGATAAAGGAAATCGGAATAACGCTCAGCGGTAAATATGACATCGGCTTTTATGATGCGGATTTCAAAAAGAATAACGGATTTCTTGTGTCCGTGCAAAATTCGAAGCAATACAGATTTTACAGACAGGACTATTGCGGGTGTGAGTGGTCCCGCATCGAGCGTGAAAGCAAAAATACCCTTAAAAGGGAGCGGCAAAAAGATTGCTGAGCCGCGTTGAAATTGTTGACATTATCAGGTGATAAACTTTTAATGACCTAAACGGCGTCGTACCCAAGTGGTAAGGGGCAGGTCTGCAAAACCTTTATTCAGCGGTTCGAATCCGCTCGACGCCTAATTATTTACTGCCCATGTGGTGGAATTGGTAGACACAAGGGACTTAAAATCCCTTGAGATTTTTTCTCGTGCCGGTTCAATTCCGGCCATGGGCACACAAAGTTGTGCGAAGTCGTTCAAAATGAAGTATCCCCCCTTAAACTCCCAGTATACTTTTCATCTCTTTTTCGCTGCCCCTGAAATGAGGAAAAATGAAAAGCTCTTAAAAAACAGTGGTAAAACCGTCATATTATGAGAATATTGTGACAAGCTTTTGATCATATCGGCTTTGCTGAGTGGTTTTGCTGTTTCTCAAAGTAAGCTCTTTCAGCCGATAAGCCAGCCGGGGTGCTCTATGAATCTGGTACCGCTTTCAGTCACGATTGTCACTTCGAGGGGCAGGTACTGCCTTCAGACGGGGCCGCTCGATTTTTCGGCGGGGGGATACGAATTGACCCTCAGGGACGAGCCTGGCATCAGCGCAAGTGTTCGGGCTCGCGCTGATTCCAGTCTTATGAGCGTAGAGTTCGATTATACCCTGGAGTCCCGCGGAGAACTCAGTCTTCTTAAAAACGGGTTTCAATCGTGGAGTCATACGGGGGTTTTTACACCGGACACAAGGCAGCGGCGGCAGATCGTGCAATTTGCGCGCAATCTTCAGGAGAATCCGAATAACGCGCCTTCCGGAAAGAAAGGTGTCGCACATTCGGAGATGTTCGTGCTGCTGCGTGATTCGAAGAGCGAAGACATGCTTGTCGCTCACGAAATCCGTACCATCCGCTCGCCCATGGCAGCGGTTGCCTCATACATCGGGGTGACCAAACCGGAAAAATCCGAAACGACTATGGAGCAATTCGTCTCTTTCAGAAGCGATCTTCGAAAGAAACGGATGAAAATTATCATCGATATCGACAAACGGTTTGCCGCAGGCGAGTCACTCGAACTCGCCAGAGTGTCGTTTGCAAAAGGCGAGGGTTTGAGCATTCTCGATGAGTGGAGTCTGCGAAACAGCCTGGTCCGGCCGAATGCCCTGCCTTTTCTGGGATGGTGTTCCTGGTATCATTATTATACAAATATCAGCGCAAGAATTCTCAGAAAAAACCTTGCCAGGGCTAAAGATCTTCATCTCCCCTTCGAGGTGTTTCAGATCGATGACGGCTATCAGCGCGCTGTCGGCGATTGGCTTGTCCAGACCGGGGATTTTTCCGGCGAAATGCCGGCACTCAGTGAGTCTATTCGCTCCACTGCATATCAGCCGGGTATCTGGATCGCTCCGTTTATCGCTTCGAAAAACTCAGAACTCGCGAAAAAAGGCGATTACTTTATAAAAACAAAATACGGTCGACGTGTCAGTGCCGGGTTTAATCCCAACTGGGGCGGGACTTTCTTCGCGCTTGACACAACCCATCCCGAAGTGCAGCGATACATAAAGGAATGCATCGCCACAATCGTTCACGAATGGCACTATCGCTATCTCAAACTTGATTTTCTCTACGCCGCGGCATTGCCCGGTCGCCGTTTTGACGAAACAAAGACCAGAGCGCAGATTTATAAAGATGCGGTGGCACTGGTTCGCGAAGCTGCCGGTGAAGAAGCTTTTTTTCTCGCCTGCGGAGCTCCTCTGTCGGCAAGTGTCGGTCTTTTCGAGGCTATGCGAATCGGCTGCGATGTAGCGCCCAGATGGGGCGAAGGCTTTCCCGACAAGCTGCTTCTTTCTGACTCGAACGTGGAGACTCGGGGAGCCATAAGGGATTCGCTCTACCGCGCATTCATGAAAAACTGTTTTTTTATGGTCGATCCCGACTGTTTGCTGTTGCGCGCCGAAGATAACGAGCTCAGTCTTACCGAGCAGCAGACACTTGCCAACGCCATGGCTTTGTGCGGCGGCCTGTTTTTTCTTTCAGACGATCTTTGCGGCTATGGCGCGCGTGAAATGAAAATTCTCGAACCGGCAGTAGAATTGTGGCGCGCCTGTCGGGAGGGGCGTCTGTGGGTGCTCAACTGGTATTCGTCAAGTGAGCCGCTTGTGTGCATGAACACCGCCGGTTATCTCGGCATTTTTAATCTGACAGACGAAGAGCTGCACTGCACCGTTCCCGACACCGTCTGTACTCCCGACGGAAGGATATTCGACGTCAGGGAGTTCATCGCCCGGCGCAGTCTTCTTGTGAGGCCGCACGGCAGCGTTGTTTTCGGAAAAATCGGCGAGCTGAAAAGATAATATATTTGCACATATTATCTTGTACAAAATAGTGCTTCACGATTATTGTTGACCTGGTGGTGGATTATACCGCGAATAGTTATGATGTTTCGTCCTGATGAGTGCCGGGGCACTGATGTATGCGGATTCGCAATCCCCCCATAAATGCTGAAAATGCGGAGTTAGCAAATGGCTTTTTTTGTTCAGCCTGAAAACCGACGGGATATTTCGTATGCGGCTTCCGCGCTGGTGCTGGTCATCAGCTGTGCCGCGCTTTTTTTCAGCAGCGCAAATCCGGGTGAACGCGTAAAGGTTGACAGCTTCACGATTAAAACTCCCGGCGGCTATAGCGCCGAATATAGCGGAGGACACCTTCCTTCTGTTGCCGAAACCGGCAAGGACGGACGTTTCGATTTCTCGGCAACAGTAGACCTGCCGCAGCGGCTCGAGCAAAAACCTCTGGCGCTTGTTATGGGACCGGCTTTTTATCCTGTGCAGATTTCACTGAACGGTCGAGCGCTTTTCTATCAGGGGGCTCCTGGCGAAAAAGCCGTGTCCTACGTTCTCAATTCTGCCGTCATCCCCCTCGATAAAGATGAATTCGCCAACAGCAAGCGCCTGCGTCTCGATATCAGCGTTCATGCGGGAGCGGAGCGGCATCCGCTGCCCGAACTGTACATCGATTCCTATTCCGCCGCGGTCGAATCGGTTTTCCGGAGAAATTTTGTAACGACCGGTATCGTGCAGGCCGGATACGTTGTGGCCTTGATTCTTGCGGTGTATTTTTTGTCGATGTTCTTTTATCACGGAAAGGCCCTCTTTCTCTATACCGCTTGTGCCGCTTTGTTATACTCGCTTTCAATTGTGGTGATAGTGTTCAATTATCCTTCAAACGCCTTTGTTTTGCTCGAAAAGATATCCCGTGTCGCCTTTCCCCTTTGTGTGCTCGCGCTTTTTCTTTTTTTCTCCGAATTGACGGGGGTATTCCGCTCAAAAAAAATACGAGTCGCGAATGCGCTATGCGCTCTGCCATTTATCGTGCGAACACTGTTTGCCGCAGACCGTTTTGCCGTCAGTATGCGTTTCAACGAGTCGATGCTGTTGTATATGATGCCGAACCTGTTATTGATTTTTCTTATGATACTCATCTCGGCGATCAGGGATAAGTTGCGACATAATAAGCTGACCTATGGAGCGTTCATTCTGACGCTCTTTGCCTCAATACACGATATTGCCTACGTTCTTGCAGATCAAACTCCCTATGCCTATATCACGAATATCGGCTACCTTGTGATGGTTGTCAGTATTTTCCTTAATCTTTCCCGTGAGCATTCCTCTGTTTTTCGCGCGCTTCAGGCTTCAAAGCGCGAGGTTGAATTGCTCAACACGACGCTTCAGAAAAAAGTTGAAGAGGGCAGGGAGCGGCTGAAGGATATGTCCCTGCGCGATCCGCTGACAGGGCTTCGCAATCGCAGTTTCATTTCAGCCTATGTAATCGAGCTGGTTGAGAGCTTCCGTCTGAGCATGATGCTTTCGCTTGAAAGCGATTCCGCATCGGGTTTGCAGTTACAGGAAAAGGTTATCGGGCTGCTGCTGCTCGATATCGATCATTTTCGAAAGACGAACGATACTTACGGACACAATGCGGGTGATGCGGTGCTCGTGGCCGTCGCTGATGCTCTGCGGCGAATGACCCGTGCCGATGACATCGTCGTCCGCTGGGGAGGCGAGGAATTTCTAGTCATACTGAACAGAACCGATCCTGATTTTATCCCCCTGTTTTCAAAAAAACTGCTGGAAATGTTTCGCGCTCTCAATGTAGCGATCAACAGGGAGCTCACCCTCAATCCCCGCTGTTCCATCGGTGGGGTTATCTTTCCCTTTTGTGACGAACTGCCGCAGCTGCTGAGTTTCGATAAATGTATTTCTCTGTGTAATGAGGGCCTGACACATGCTAAAAAAAGCGGAAGGGACAGGGCTGCTGTTCTGACATTTAATCGTGAATATGTAAGAAATGAGAAGTTAGTCATGGAACTCAATAATTTTCAAAAGGACATGGATCTTGCGAATCCCATTGTCGTCACCACTTTGATTGAATAATGCGGTAACAATGTGTGTCTAAAATTGTCATAAAGCGACCAACTGTCGGGGTGATTTTCTCAAAGAGGCCGCGTAGGGAGACATGATTATTCAACATTAAATACCAGGCTTCTCTTTCGGCTCAATTTGCTCTTGACTTTTCGGCGATTGCTTGTACTTTTAGAGCACTCGTCGTGCAGGAACTTTGCATGGACACAGAACCGCTTTGCTTCCTGGCTTGACGAAAAGGGGTTTAAGGCTGCGATTTGGCCGTTTATGCCTCTGTTGTAGCGGCCGATGCCTGGCTTGTAAGTTTCGGCTGCCCTGTAGTTTATATATCGATGGAGATAAAAATGAAGAAAAACAAGATAATGATAGTGTTGGCCGCATTGCTAGTAC
>JAEWVL010000058.1 GCA_023396665.1 Spirochaetota bacterium | reverse complement strand
TGCATGCTCGGCGGCTTCGCCGCCAACAGGCGAGCAACATGCCTACGGAAGGCGACCAGACCACAGTGATTTACCTCGTTTTTCATGGGCAACCACAAAAAACGATCTTTGCAACTAGCGGTTCTCAAAAACACAATGAAAACCGAAGTAAAGTATTTGTCATAAGGTAGTTTTTAAGAACCGCCTTATTGGAATTATTCCAGGTTCTAGTTTCGAAGATTAGTTTTCAGAGATTCTCTATAGTTATTTTCCCGTCTGTTCATACAGAGATTGAAATAATACAGTAAGGTCCGACGCGACACCGCTGTCTGGTTAAAGAATGCGGATGATCGTTGCATTTTCCAGTTTTGGGGAATATCAAAGACATTATAAAATACAGAGGGAAAATAATCAGCACCGCTTTTTTCCAAACAATTTATTGTCTGCTCAATTGATGTTTCATCCTGACCGGGCAGTCCGAGAATGAAATAGGCCCGAACTGTCATTGAAAGAGAGCGTGCTTTTGCAGCTATCGCCATAAATTTTTCCGAATTAAAGGGACGCCGGTTCTGTTTCAGCAATTTTGGTGAATGGCTCACGAGGGAAAGATTTATCTCGTTAAATCCCGCATTGTTCATCTTTTCTATAATCATTTCATCAACATTTTCAATTGAAATTCCGTTCCATGCTGTATATTCACAATCGTAGTCCCTATGAAAACGTTCCAGCAACACCAGTAATTCCAGTGAAGACGCATAATCAAAAAAAATATTTTCATCTTCAAAATTTATGATCGGATGCCTGAATTCTCGGCAAATCCGCATCAGTTCTTTTTCCACAGAAGCAATTGATCTTGCCCGTCGTCCTTTCCAAAGAATTCGACCGGAACAAAAAGTGCATGCATTTGTACAGCCTCTTGAGGTCAAAAAAGATATAATATCCCGGTTCTTGAATTTTGTATCCCCCCGTTGCAGATAAGACCGATCCGGATAAAGCTCGTCTATCGACGACATTTGTGATGGCTTTGTGGTGACAACCAAGCCATCATGAATATAAGCAAGTCCCGGTATGCATTCCATGGGAGCACCCGTTTCCAGAGCGCGTACCAGCATAAGCGCCGACAAGTCACCTTCCCCGCAGATTACAAAATCAACTCCACATCGAAGCGTATCTTCAGGATACAAAGTTGCGTGTGCCCCGCCCGCAACGATGATCGACTTCGGTTTCAACTCACGAATAAGCGCAATAAGGCGCTTCGCCTCTTCATGATACGGGGTAAACATGATACTCAGCATGAATACAAAAGCAGTGCTGTGCATAATCCTTTCACGAAACCATTCATAGCTTTTTCCATAACGCCTGTACGAATGAAAGGGAAAACGCGACATCGGATCGGATGAATGAATGAACTCTTCAAGATAGTCAAACTGCTGCGGAACATCAAGAGGTAACGATTTTGCAGAATGTGCGTTAAGTAATTCAACATCATAATATTCGCCGAGAACCGAAGCGATGTACAGCAGTCCGAGGGGCTGACGCCTTACTGATGTATAGTAGAAGTCTTCAACCGGAGGCTGTATCAAGGCAATACTTTTGCGATTCACGTCCCACCCGCTTATGACAACACGGAACACTATCATGGCCGCAGGCAGTATTCACCAGACGCATAAGCCGAAAATGTAACCGTTCATTAAAGATAGTACAGGGATTTGATATCCTCGACAGAGACCCTTCCCTTATTGACAATGGTAATATCTTCATGTCTGATGTCAATGAAAGTCGGAGTCAGATGTTCCTTGCAGCATTCCCGAAGTATCAGAATGGATCTGGCGATTGTACAATAACACCTGTCCAGTTCATCCGGTTTGTAAAATGGCTTATAATTGTTATTTGTTTTAAAAGAAAACAGCAAAGGTGTTTTCAGAGACATAAGCAGATTTTGCATATAAGCGATCTTGGGAATGTAGTAGTAAAACTCAGTGCCGGGAAGATAATTTGAATTTGCATGAAGCTTGACATACACATCGTCAGGCCAGAGTCTGTGAAGAAAATCGTATTCTCTTTTGGTTACCATTGCATACTTTTCGAGATCACGGTAATCACGAACCATCAGAAACAGATTATCAAAATCAACCGATTGAAAAAGATCTATATTTCTCTCAGATAGAATACCGACGGTGCAGTATATACCGTCAACCGGCATGATCACCGGCTCATCAGACATCAGTTTTTCGAGAAGGAAGAGGTGAACATCCCTTGTGACTTTGCCGCGCTTGTCTGTCCTTGCGATAACTTTTTCAAGCATATGCAGTAACCGTCCTCACAACAGTTTTTATTTCCAAGCAATCCGTCAGTAATTCGCCCAACGATATTAAGAGTGTTTATCGAATAGTGAGCATAATGCAGGTGCATACACTTTATATACATAATATTTTGAATTCCGCCAATACCTCTGTTGAAAAAATCCGGATTTTTTTGCAAAAAATCGGCGGTTTCACCCTTACGGCAAAGACTTTTACGTAAAAAATAGAAATTAGCATGTGAATCCATCATTTTGCATAACAAATCACGATTATTCACAATCAAATGATTAATCTTTTTTATATAACCTTTATTTTCCAGCTCATGTATCTCATAATTAAGCCAGGGACAGCTAAGCCAGAGGGGGGAAGATATGCTTTCATGACTGATTCTTCCGTGCTGCAATGGATCCAAAACGACAACCGAAGGAAAACCGAACGGACAACGTATCGCAATGCCTAAAAGAGACTTTTGTTTTTTTACACCAAGCTGGGCGTGAACGAGAGCAATGTCGTCTTCACTCGGGCGATCAAACGCTATATCCACTACTTTCCCCGCTCGTCTTTTTTCGCGGGTCTAAAGTGAACCGAATATAAAACAACGATTAATACACTCAGCAATACCCACAATGTACGCAAATGTTTGGTAATCGGCATCTGTTGAGAGCTTATTTTTGGGAAAATTTCATTTTCTTCGTTTAATTTTGTACTTTGCGGAGTAAAAACGATGACTTTCTGATCAGGCAGGATATATCCGAGGGATTCGGCCGTTGACGCGTAAGCTTTGCCTGTTGCATATTCGTCGTAGAGCGCAAGAAGCCGCTGATTCTCCCGTTCAACGAGCAGAATCTCCTCGTCTATTATTTTCTTTTGTTTCAAAAGCTCATTTCTTTCAAGAATACCGCTTTGTCCGAAGACAAAGCAGTATATCCCGAAAAGAAAAATCACAAGCATAATGACAGAAGCTTTGCTTTTAT
This sequence comes from Spirochaetota bacterium, assembly GCA_023396665.1. Taxonomy (GTDB): domain Bacteria; phylum Spirochaetota; class UBA4802; order UBA4802; family JAFGJZ01; genus JAEWVL01. The sequence goes on along the minus strand of JAEWVL010000058.1, from coordinate 4,620 downwards.
CACTTAGCAAGATTGTAAAACACCTCTTTGCCACGGTATTTGGCCATGGTATCAAGCTGTTCCTCGATACGAAGCAACTGGTTGTATTTTGCTATACGATCGGTACGGGAAGCTGAACCGGTCTTTATCTGGCCGGCATTGGTTGCAACAGCAATATCCGCAATCGTACTGTCTTCTGTCTCACCAGAGCGGTGCGAAATGATCGCAGTATAACCTGCGCGCTTAGCCATCTCAATGGCCTCAAGCGTTTCGGTAAGTGAGCCGATCTGATTAACCTTGATGAGAATTGCGTTTGCAACGCCCATATCGATACCTTTTTTAAGACGTTCGGTATTCGTTACGAAAAGATCATCTCCGACAAGCTGGCAGCGATTGCCGATGCGGTCGGTAAGAAGTTTCCATCCTTCCCAATCGTCTTCGGCCATACCGTCTTCAATTGATATGATCGGATATCTGTTTACAAGATCTTCCCAGAAATCAACCATCTGTGCTGAAGTGAGCTTGCGACCGTCAGATTTTTTAAAATGATATACCTTTTCTTTTGTGTCATAGAACTCTGTTGCCGCCGGATCAAGAGCGATGGCAATATCCTTATCGACACCAGGCTGGTAGCCTGCAGCTTTGATGGCCTCAACGATAACTTTCAGCGGATGCTCATTGTCCTCAAGGTTGGGTGCGTATCCCCCTTCATCGCCGACTGCAGTGGAAAGCTTCATGTCTTTGAGAATTTTCTTAAGCGCATGAAAAACCTCGGCTACCATGCGAATACCCTCGGAAAAACTTTTTGCGCCAACCGGCATTACCATGTACTCCTGGATATCGATTGGTGCATCCGAGTGCGCACCGCCGTTCATGATATTAGCCATCGGAACGGGAAGTTCGCATGCATTACAACCACCGATGTAACGATACAGGGGCATCTCAGTCGCTTCTGCTGCCGCTTTTGCAATCGCAAGCGAAACACCGAGTATTGCGTTCGCACCAAGTTTTCCCTTATTCGGGGTACCATCGAGAGCGATCATCTCGGAATCGATCATAATCTGATCTGTGGCATCCATACCGCAAATATGATCGGCAATCTGTTCATTCACATTCTGAACAGCCTTTTTGACGCCTCTTCCCAGATAACGATCCTTCTCGCCATCGCGAAGCTCAACCGCTTCGTGTGCGCCGGTAGATGCGCCCGAAGGCACTGCAGCTCGACCCATTGCTCCGGATGAGAGTACAACATCAACCTCTACAGTCGGGTTTCCACGCGAATCAAGAATCTCGCGGGCATGAACATCTTCTATGTACATATGTTTCTCCTTTATAGTTCCGCCGGGGACACATCTTAGAACGACTCCCACGTATGAGCCGTAGACCGGCACTTGTTCAATCGCAGATGGTACACGGCGGACAATTTTCATGTTATGATGCCGGGAACAGGAATCATTTGACGGATACCCATCACACGGCGGCAAACGCCAGGCGCTTACCGGTAAAGATAATTATTAGAAGCAAAAAAAACAATTTCGCCCTTCATTTCTGCCAGATAGCATAACAGGCCTTTATTATCAAGCAAATTTACCTTATCAATAACCGGACTTCATACGAAACATCAAATTCCCATTTGGAAACTACGCAAAAGTTTCCAAGACTTTCGATAACGCTCCTGTTTCATTTGTAATTGACATTTTATTTTATGAATTTCACTGTTGAGAAAGAAAGACAGAATATGGTCACCTCAAAATCAGTATTTTCATTTTAAATCAAATGAAAATACTGATTTACCGCAATTAACCGTTATTTATGCCTTTATATACAGAGAAAAGGGGTGTTGATATGTTTTGGGGTTGTGAAAAGAACAGACTTTTCGCTGATTCGGTTTTAGTAAGAGACCCGTCATATTTTAACTGGACCTTTATCGCCCTGCTCGCTCTGGTTTTTTATGTCTATTGGACCGAGATAGAAAGAAAGAATTACAAAGCCGTCATTGCCGGTGCCGCACTTTATGCCGTTCACTGGTTCTACGAAATAGTGAACGCGATAATAGCGCATTTCAGCGGCTACGCGCTATGGACTGTTACAAACGAGAGTTCATCTTTTGTGCTTCTCATCGGTGTATCATGGGAGCTGTCAATGATGTTTTCCATCGCCGGTATTATCGCATTTAAAATGATTCCCACAGATGTTAAGAAAAGAATAATCGGCCTCGACATCCGGCTTGCCGTAGCCTTGTCAATGGCGCTTCTTTTTTCGGTAGTTGAAGTTTTTCTCGCATGGACGCCGGCATTTATCTGGGTATATCCCTGGTGGGGAGCCGTTCCGGTTTTCATCACCACCTATGTTCCGTTTTTTCTCGCAGCCTGTTTTGTACCCTTCGCAAAACCCGCTTTTCAAAAGGTTTTTCTTTGCGGCTTAATAGGGCTCGATCTGATTTTACTGTGTACATTGATTCCCTTCGGGATTATATGATGGGAACTCTGAATAATTAACCGAGGATTCCCCTACGGAACATCTCAGGAGAAGCAATGGATTTGCGTATACCGACACTGCTTCGCATTAAACCCGGTGCGCTTAATAAAACCGGGACGTATCTGCGTTCACTCTCATTCAAAACCGCAGCTCTTTTCTATTCTCCAGGTATGCGCGAACTTAATGGTTCTGCACTGTCCGCTTCACTCGCAGACGCCGGGATTAATGTTGTTCACGATGTAATCAGAGATACGAATATTATTGAAGACGTATTCGCCGAAATGAAGATACTGGTACCTTCTTGCGATGTACTGCTCGCTATTGGCGGAGGGAAAGTGATAGATTATGTTAAATATCTTTCCCTCATAAGCGCAATACCGATGGTATCAATACCCACCTCTGTTTCAAATGACGGTTTCTCGTCACCACTGTCATCATTGATGGTGAACAGCGCACGAAAAAGCGTAAAAAGCGCCATGCCGGTCGCCGTCATAATCGACATAGCCATTGTCGCGGCATCACCGGAAAAGCTTCTTTATTCGGGAATTGGAGATATGAGCGCAAAATATACGGCAATAGAAGACTGGCGACTCGCATTTTATGAAAAAGGTCTTGCGATCAATGATTTCGCAAAAGTCATGTCCCTCAACGCCGTCAACGCACTTGCGGCTCTCCCCATACAGGATATCCGTAATCACGATTTTATTTATAATCTTGCATCCGGACTGTTGATCAGCGGTATTGCCATACAGATTGCCGGAAATACAAGACCTGCGAGCGGAGGGGAACATCTTATTTCCCACGCCTACGACACTTGCGCGAAGTCTCCGTCGATACACGGAATTCAGGTGGGTGTTGCAACACTGGCGATAAGTTTTTTTTATCCGCAGGTGCACAAGAAGGTTAAAAGGCTTCTCGAAGCGAGCGGTTTTCTTGATTTTGTGCGTAAAAATCCGCTCTCACTGGAAGATTTTATCAGTGCCATTGAAAATGCTGAAAAGGTTAAGCCGGGTTTTTATTCAATACTTTCTGTCCCTGGAGTCAAAGAGAAGCTTATCAAGATCGCTTCATCAAACAGCATGATGCGGACGCTTCTGGTGTGATCGCAGTGTTTTCGTATTTCCCCGCCTTAATGCTGTCGCAGCAAATCTGTAAATTCAGGCAACTTTCTCAGCGGATCTAGATCCCGGTCTTTCTTCATGGTATAGCGTAGGAAGGGACTTATTTGTACGGCTTTTTGAAGATAGTGACATGCTTCGCCTTTTCTGTTTGTTTCGGCAAGCAGACAGGCAAGGTTATAAGAGGCCCGGTAATTTTCCGGATGAAGCTGTAATGATTTATGAAATGCCTTTTCCGCTTCATCAGCTTTTCCGCAACGCATGAGTGTTATTCCATACCCGGTATAAAAATCGGTATTGTCATCTATTGCAAGTGCCTTCTCATACCATCTCAGTGAGATCTCATATAAGCGCTCATTTCTGTAATGATCGGCTTTTGCAATACAGGATTCCAGTGTCGGCTCGACACCTCTGTCATGAAGTAAGTCGATAATATCATTTTGCTGTGATAATACCGCATAATCGAGGGCAGTTCGCCCCCCCTTATCCCTTATAAGAAAACTTGCTTCATTATCGAGCAACATATACACAAGATCATAATCTCCGGCATACGCAGCAATCATCAACAGTGACCTGCCCTGCTTATCACGAATATCCAGATTCCAGCCGTGAGAACGCATCAGGTAAAGGGTTTGCGGCATAATACCGCTGCTTACGAGTGTAAATATTTCGGGTATACCGTTAAGGAAAATATGGTTCTTTTGTTTTTTTTCTGATAAAACAGTCAAATCAATCAAGTGATCAGGAATCCATAAGTTTCTCGCAGCTTCACAGAAAGGCGTTCTGTTGAATTTGTTGATCACATTTAAATCAGCACCGCGGGAAATCAGTTCTTTGGTCATTTCAGAGTTTCGCCGGCGTATGGCAAAAAAAAGAGCTGTGGAGCCGGCAGAACATTTGATATTTACATCGGCATTGTGCTGTAAACAAAAAACGGCAGCCGCATGATTGCGATTCTGAAGTGCCCACATAAGAAGAGTCATTCCGTAACGGTCTGTATAATTGATATCATCGATTTTTCCATATGTTTTTTCAAATTGAGAAA
>JAEWVL010000057.1 GCA_023396665.1 Spirochaetota bacterium | reverse complement strand
GTATCCCCCCTTTATACGGCTTGTTCGTGTTGTGATTCGCGGAAAGGATGAGGCGCGTGTTATCGAATGCGCCTCTCAGGCGGCGGCTCTGTTGAAAAGCGCCGTCGATGCGGGAAAAAACCAGGTTCTGGGGCCCTCTCCGGCTCCCTATGAACGTATAGCCGCCAACTATCGCTGGCAGATTGTCATCAAATCACGTCTCATGAACAGTGTACGTGCGGCCCTGCGGCAACTGCAGCCTCTGGCGGGAACCTATTGTGAAATCGATGTCGATCCCGTCGACCTGTTATGATTCGACCTGTACGTTTGCGTATGTTAGCCCTGTTTATAAAAAAATAGTATACGATAATTTCAGCGTGTGTATCGCGTGTTCATTATTCTTCGATTTTGCATGATTAGTCATCAGCGTTTCGCTTTTATTCTTGTCAAAAAAATACATTCGTGTTAAAAACAAGCATGAAACTATAATTTGCATTGCCGGGTTATCGAAATGAAAATGGAAAACGAAAGGGTATTGAAAACGTATTTCTCAAAGGTATTCTTTTCAACTGACTTTATCGCGTATGTTCTCAATATTCCACTTACGATCATCATTTCATTCACCGTGCTGCATATTTCGGGAAAAGAAATTCTCTTCTTTTCCCTGATAATATTTTTCGTCGTGTGTGCGGCGATGGTGACCACAGTGTTTCAGTTGCGCTCGTTTTTCGCTCCGGTTCTGTCTTATTTTGACATGCTGCTGCATGAGCGTGATGTAAACGATGAGATTTATGAAAAAGCGAGAAAGCGTTTTTTCGAGGCTCCCAAAAAGCGCGCGATGAGCGGCTGTATCACCTGGCTAATTCTTATGCCGCTGGCGATCCTGTTTTTGTTTGTAAAATACGATCCGTCTTTCTCCCAGCGTCTGTTATTCTATGTTCTGGCGGTGATAAACGTCCTGTTTGTGGGAACCCTCTATTTTCTTTCGATTGAAACCATTAACCGCCGTACTGCAAAAACCGGAATTTTTCCGAAACAGATGCATTTCGAGCAGAGGCGTCATTTCCGTCTCGGTTTTACGCTTGCCTTGCTTGTTATCGTTTTTTTTGCGATTATCATGACCGTTCTGATACCCTCGGTGTATACGCTGAGCTTTCATTTTCATAAAAAAGATTACGGTCATCAAATGAAAAACGTCACCGAGTACATCAGCAATTTTCTGCGCAACCGGATAATCACGAATCAGGACCTGAGCGATTCGCTGTATCTGCGCAGCCTCAAAGTCGGTACAAACGGATATGTTTTTGTCACAAAGTTGAATGGCAAGCTTCTGATCAGACCGGCAGATACTGAGTTTCCGCAAACGATCAGTGACGAACCGTATTTCGAACGCCTGAGCGGTAAACAGACAAGCGGTCTTGTTGAGTTCAGACAGAATAACCGTGAACACCTTCTCTATTATATCAGAAATGATCAACATGGTGTGATTACCATTTCTATTTTGCCGCTGGAAGATCTTGAGGCTCAGTGGATTTTTGTCGCGATCATGATTACCGGGGTCTCTGTTCTGTTTATGGTCTTTCTCGGTATAGCCGTATATTATCTGATCTGGAACCGGCTCAAACCGATCTATGAGTTCAAGGATTCAATACTCAAAATAAGCGATGGTGATCTGCACTACACCATGGCGAACTATCTCGACGATGAGATGGGTATGATCATGTCCTGTCTGGGCGGCTTTGTCAGCAAGCTGACGGGTATAATCAGAAATATCCAGGAAGTTTCAAACGAACTGGCGTCTTCATCCCGGGAGATGTCGGTAACGTCCGGTTCTTTCGCGCTGAATGCGCAAAGTCAGGCGGCGGCAGCCGAAGAGGCGACGGCAACGGCTGAGGAGGTTTCCGCCGGTGTCGAAAGTGTTGCCTCGGGTACAAAAGAGCAGAGCGCGGAACTGGCTCGTCTGACGTCGGTGATCGGCCGGCTCGATCAGAGTATTACCGACATCAATCATCAGATAAAGGAAAGTGCGCAACTGAGCACTGTTATCACCGATAACGCCCATGCGGGGGATACCATGCTCAAAAGCCTTACCATGTCCATGGATCATATCACCGACAGTTCACGCAAGATGACTTCGATCGTAAGTATAATAAATGACATCTCCGATCAGATAAATTTGCTTTCGCTTAACGCCACGATCGAGGCCGCCCGTGCCGGCGAATCGGGCAGGGGTTTTGCGGTGGTTGCGGACGAGATATCAAAACTTGCCGAGCAAACCGCATCGAGTATCAAGGAAATCAATCAGTTCATAGAGGGTAACATTCAGGAAATACAAAAGGGTTCTGAAGGTCTTACACAGACATCAGAGCTGTTCAGAAAAATCATCGCGGGAATTAGCGATATCAGCTCCTGGATGTCTGTTGTCGAAAAGAAGATGCAGGAGCAGCTGGCGGTGAAGGAACAGGTCACGGAAGGCGCCAGACTGGTACAAAACCAGTCGGAGATAATACAAAATGCGACCGAAGAACAGCGTAAAGCCATGAGCGAGATAGTCAGCTCTATTTCGTCTATCAATGAATTGATTCAGGTCAACGCGGCCGGCTCTGAGCAGATGTCCGCTAATTCCGAAAGCGTGTTGAAGATGGCTGAAACTCTCAGGGAGGGAGTTCACTTCTTTTCAATTGATTCCGGAAAATGAATTTCTCCGTCTGTGAAGCGGCTGGGTTTCCGATTTACAGCAATCTTTTCTATTGACATAAAAACGGGAAAATTGTCGTAATAGCACGGTTTCTGATATGAAACACCAGTATTGCGGATATGTTGACGCACAGCAAGATCGCATAACTGTAACGATGTTTACCGGAGAGCATGATGGATACAGAGATCACAAAACTGGGTGAAAAGAAAATACAGTCGCCGCTTCAGTCCCGATATCCCCTGACGAGCAGCGTTTTCGTTCACGGACGGGAACGTGTACTGCATACGGTCACGTATCGTGAGGCGGTCAAAGAGATACAGAGCGGCACCGAGAGCACCTTTGAAAAAGGCGGTCCCCGCAAGATGATCTATTTTGACCCTTCGAAGGTGAAATCCGCGATCGTCACCTGCGGAGGCCTGTGTCCCGGACTGAATGATGTGATACGGGCGATCGTTATGGAATCCTGGTATTCGTACAATGTCCGAAATATCGTCGGGATACCCTACGGCTATAACGGTCTGTTGCCGGAAAACCATTATGAGCCGATTCCGCTTGATCCGAAAAAAGTCGAGCACATACATAAAAGCGGCGGAACCATTCTCGGCTCTTCCCGCGGGGGAACCGATGACATGGAGGCGCTCGTTGACGCGCTTGAACGTATGAACATCAACATCCTCTATACCATCGGCGGTGACGGTACGCTTCGCGGGGCGCATCGCATTGCCCAACTCGCTCTTGAGCGCGGTTATAAACTTGCCGTTATCGGAATACCCAAGACCATCGATAACGATATCAGTTATATCGAGCGAACCTTCGGTTTCGAGACCGCTTTTTCAGAGGCGGTAAATGTTATCGAATGCGCACATGTCGAGGCCAAAGGTGCTCCGAACGGAATCGGTCTCGTTAAACTGATGGGACGGCACTCGGGTTTTATCGCGGCTTATGCGACAATCGCCTGCAACGATGTTAACTTTCTCCTGGTGCCGGAAATTCCCTTCGATCTTGAGGGAAACAACGGTTTTCTTTACCATCTGGAAAAGCGACTTGAACGTTCCAGTCACGCAGTCATCTGTGTCGCCGAGGGTGCGGGACAGGAGCATCTGCTGAAGAACGGCGCGGGAGCGGAGAAGGATGCCTCCGGCAATGTTCTTCTCGCGGATATCGGAATCTATCTTAAAAACAAGATCAGCGATTATTTCAAGGCGAAGAACATTCCGGTCAATCTGAAATATATAGACCCGAGTTACATCGTGCGAAGCGCTCCGGCGAATCAGAACGATTCTCTCTTCTGCGCCTTGCTCGGGCAATATGCGGTACATGCCGCGATGGCGGGAAAGACCGATATGCTGGTCGGTCAGTGGAACGGCAATATCATTCATCTGCCGATCGAACTTGCGGTTTCCAAACGCAAACAGATTGATCCCGATTCACGTCTCTGGTACGAATCGCTCGCGACAACCGGACAGCCGCCGTTGATGAAAAACGAGGTAAAACAGTGAGCCTGCTTGCCGGCGTCGGATTGCGGAAGGTCTTCGTGTGATTACAAAACTTGACTATGATAAAGACGGTTTTTTTCAACTCAAGGGAATCATCAAAAACGAGTATGTTAATTTTGATCGGGGCACTGCGGATTATAAAAGTCTGTTCGGGATGATGGTCGATCTTTTTACAGGGCTCAAGTTGACTGTCAGGGAGCATCTTGCCGATGACAATCGAATTCTTGCGGATGAGCGATTGCAGGTGATCGGCTCTATCGACGATTTTCTTATTCCCCTGTTGAGTATCGGGTTTCTCAATTACGGAAAAAAGGACTCGTTCGTCGTCTCTTATGGTGATGGATTTGAAATTCAGGCAACGCTTGAGAGAATGCAGTATCTTGGCGCTCTGGGCAAACTGGTCAATGTATCGGCTGAAGATATTGGTGATTACGGGCGATGGATGGAGCAAAGTATCGGTGAGCTTTTTCGGCGGCTGATACAGCAGTATGCCCGCGATGCCCGGGGTGAAGAAACCCTGAATACTTACACTGAATTGCTCTGCAATGTATTTGTC